>JBEBJC010000192.1:0-11424 GCA_040080105.1 Myxococcota bacterium | reverse complement strand
CTCCGCCCCCGGGCGCTCGTGCCGGTGGTCACACACCCAGGTGCCGAGGGTGAACCCGGCGCCCGAACAGCGGCGCTCGAACGACTTCTTCACTCGTCGTCGGTAACCCGGGTGGGCGGTGGGTCGGAGGTCGACCTTCGAGGTGCGGTGATCACTCGTCGTCCGACACCCGGGGGACCGGGTCGGGCGCCTTCTTCGGGGCCCGCCCGGCGCGGCGCAGGGCCTCGCCGAGCAGGAACTCGATCTGGCCGTTCACGCTGCGCAGGTCGTCGGACGCCCACCGCTCGAGCGCGGCGTACAGCGCCTCGTCGACCCGCAGCAGGAACTTCTTCTTCCCGGCCATCGGCTAGTACAGCGAACCGGCGTTGATCACGGGCTGGGTCTCGGTCTCCCCGACCAGCACGACCAGGAGGTTGCTGACCATGTTCGCCTTCCGCTCCTCGTCGAGGTGCACCACGTTGTTCTCCGCCAGCCGCTCGAGCGCCATCTGCACCATGCTCACCGCGCCCTCCACGATCAGCTTGCGCGCGGCGATCACCGCCGACGCCTGCTGACGGCGCAGCATCGCCTGCGCGATCTCCGGGGCGTACGCGAGGTGGGCGATCCGGGCGTCGTGCACGTGGACCCCCGCCGACTCGAGCCGGTGCTGCAGCTCGACCTGCAGCGCGTGTGACACCTCGTCCGGGTTGCCGCGCAGCGAGGCGTGGCCCTCCTCGTGTGCGTCGTACGCGTATCGGGTCGCGAGGGTGCGGATCGCGGACTCGGCCTGGATCGCGACGAACGGCTCGTACGCGTCGACCTCGAGCAGCGCCCGCGCCGGGTCGACCACCGCCCACACCACCACCGCGCCGATCTCGATCGGGTTGCCGTGTGCGTCGTTCACCTTGAGGTGCGGGCTGTTGAAGTTCCGCACCCGCAGCGAGACCTTCTTCTTGGTCGCCAGCGGGTTCACCCACCAGAACCCCGAGTCGCGCAGCGCGCCGGTGTACGCGCCGAAGAACGTGAGCACCCGCGCCTCGTTGGGCTGCACCGCGACGAACCCGGGGGAGGCGAGGCCCACCAGGCACAGCCCGAGCACGGCCGCCAGGAGCAGGGCAGGGGAGCCGTCCTCGGCCGCCTCCGCCCCCGCGATCACCCCGGCAAGGCTCGCCGCGCCGACGGCGATCACCCCAGCCAGCGCGACGAACCCGTTCACCCGCGCCGCCGGTCGTTCCTGCAACCCCATGATCGACTCCTGTTGTTGAATATCGAAGTGATATCATTTTGAAATCCGGCGCGCCACCCCGATCGGGCGAGGGGAACGCCAGGAGAGCGGCTGGGCCGAGGTCGGTTGCGCGCGGTGCGCAGTCGGGGGTACAACCGCCAATCCGAAACCCTCGTTCGAGGCGGCGATGATGTTCTGGAGCCCTTGTGCGTTCGCTCTCCCGCTCACGCCCCGGCCCGAGCCGACGGGCCCACACGCGGCCCAGGTGGAGCAGTTCGGTCGTTCGGTGGCGGCGCCCGGCGCGCGCGGTGGATCGCCGGCGCGCACGCTGTTGCCGTTCGTCAACCCAGGGCCCGACGTACGGGTGTACGGCTACCTCGCGTACTGGGACGACGACCTGGCCTCGGTGCCGTGGGACGACATCTCCGACATCGGCATCTTCTCCGCCGGCGCGAACAGCGACGGGTCGCTGTACGACACCGCGAACTGGGACATCGCCGACGACGCGGTGGCGTTGGCCGACCCTTACGGCGTGCGGGTCGATCTGGTGGTGACCAACTTCGATCCGACCGGCCTCGAGACCCTGCTCGGCTCCGCCAACAACCGCGACGCGCTGATCGACGAGCTGGTGACCTGGAAGGCGTCGACCGGCGCCGACGGGGTGAACATCGACTTCGAGGGCCTCCCGGTGTCGGTCAAGGACGAGTTCGTGACCTTCATGGGCGACCTCGAGGCCGCGATCGGGATCGGGGAGGTCTCGCTCGCCGGCCCGGCGGTCGACTGGGCGGGGTCGTTCGACTACAGCGAGCTCACCAAGGTCTCCGACATCTTCATCATGGGGTACGGCTACCACTGGGGTGGCTCGGACTACGCCGGCCCGTCCGACCCGCTGTACGCCGGCGCCGGCACCGTGTGGAACGGCGTCCAGAGCTACTCGTTGTCGTGGACGGTCGACGACTACCTGACCTACGGAGCCGACCCGTCGCGGGTGATCCTCGGGTTGCCGCTGTACGGCATGTACTGGGACACGAGCGGCAACGGCGTGCCGACCGCGGCGCTGAACGGCGGGACGGCGATCACGTTCGAGAACGCGTGGGACGACGCCGCCACCCACGGGCGCGACTGGGAGCCCGACTCGCTCACGCCGTACACCTACGACGGCTCGAACCAGATCTGGTACGGCGACGAGGAGTCGGTGCGGGAGCGGATCCTGTTCGTGCGCGACCAGACCGACTTCGCTGGCTTCGGGTTCTGGGCGCTGCACTACGACGGCGACGACGCGTCGTTCTGGCAGATGATCCATGACGAGACCAGCTCGGGGACGACCACGACCCCCCCGACCGAGACCACGCCCGACACGACCGACACCGGCACCGCGATCGACACCGAGACCACCCCCACCGATCCGACGGACCCGACCGATCCGACCGATCCGACCGACCCGGGGACCCCGGGCGACCCGGCGTTCGTGGCCGACGCGGGTCAGCCGTTCCTGGCGTACGTCGGGGACACGGTGGTGCTGTCGGGGGCCGGATCCCGCGGGCCCGAAGGGGTGGCGCTCGAGTACCGTTGGACCCAAGTCTCCGGGCCGCCGGTGACGCTCACCTCCGGCACCGACGTGGAGCCGGCGTTCCGGGTCGAAATCCCGGGTACCCACGTGTTCGAGCTGTTGGTGGGAGACGGCGATCGGTGGTCCTCGCCTTCCCGCAGCTACTTGGTGGTGATCGATCCGGATCTGCCGAATCGGCACGAGACGGGCTGTGGGTGCTCGGGAGGCCCACTCCGCGGTGGAGGCCTCGGTGGGGTCACGGCGCTCCTGGTCGCGGCCGGGTGGGCGCGCCGCCGCGGACGCGCACGTGGGCCGGCCGGCCGGGCCGGGTCGAGGGTCGAGGTGAGCCGCGACACCAAAGGGTGTAACTGAACAGTAACTGTCGTTGGTGCTCCCCGCGCGCACAGTCGGTGTTCGTCAGCGCTAGGCTGGTATAGTCCCCCAGGAGCCGATCGCGTGAAGCGCACGAAGTGGCAATACGACGTGCTCGAGATCCTGGGAGAGGGCTCGTTCGGCACGGTGTGCGTCGCCCGGATGCGGAACGACCCGCTGCGGCGCAGGGTCGCGCTGAAGATCCTGAAGGTCGCCTACACCAAGAACAAGAAGATCACCGACCGCACGCGCGACGAGGGGAAGCTGATGTCGATGCTGACCCATCCGAACATCGTGCGGGTGTACGACCTGTGCGAGATGAACCGGCGGCCGGTGGTCGTGATGGAGCACGTCGAGGGCGTGTCACTCGAGCAGCTGCTGCTGCGGCTGAAGGGCGGCTTGCCGGCGATCACCGCGCTGGAGGTGATGCGCCAGACCTGCCTCGCGCTGCACGCCGCGTACGCCGAGCCGAGCACCCAGACGAACCGCCCGCTGCGGGTGATCCACCGCGACATCAAGCCCTCGAACGTGATGTTGTCGATCCACGGCGAGGTGAAGGTCCTCGACTTCGGCATCGCCCGGTGGGAGGACGAAGAGCGCACCGCACACACCGAGTCGGTCGTGATGGGCAGCCGCCCGTACATGGCGCCGGAGCGGCTCGACGGACAGTCCGACAGCCCCGCGGTCGACGTGTACTCGGCGGGGATGACCCTGTACGAGCTGCTGACCGGCAAGCCGATGAACTTGTCGATCAACCCCACCTCTCACGACCAGGCGATGAGCAAGCACCTGCAGTACGTGCAGGTGCAGGGGATGAGCGCGTCCGCGCAGGAAGATCTCCGCGACCTGATTCGAAGGATGTGCGCGTACAACCGCGATTTCAGGCCGTCAGCGCACGAGTGTGCGCGGGATCTGGAGCAGCTCACCTACGCGATCGATCGGCGGTACCACATCCAGATCGAGGAGTTCGCCCGCACGACGGTCGTGCCGATCTACGAGACCCGCCCGCGCACCCTGCCCGAGAGTGACGGAAGCGGCGAAGGGGACGAGCTGCTCAGGGAGGTCACCGGCGCGATCACCTCTCCCACGCCGCCCGGACGGATGACCTGGGTCCCGTACGCGTTCGTGGGTGGCCTCGCGGTGCTGGTGGCGGTGCTGGCGGTGCTGGCGGGGCTCAAGGCGTATCGGACCGGGGCGTTGGCCTGGTCTGGCGCCGAGGCCCACGTGGCCCCGATCGACGACGGCAAGGTGCGGGTGGTGTTGTGGATCCCGGCGGGGTCCCACGCGCAGGTCGACGACGTGTTCTTGGCCGCGAAGGGAGCGGCGCGGGTCGATCCGGGCCCCACGCAGCTCGAGCTGTCGGTCGACGGGCGCACGGTGGGCTGCGCGTTCGACGCGCGCGATGGGATCGAGGTCCGGTGGGTGGGCGACGACTCGATCAGCGTGGACGACGGCGAGTCGATCCGCTGCGCGGAGATCCGGCGGTAACCCGCCTGCGCCCGCCTGCGCCCCGACCGATCCGAAGGGGGCGTAGGAGGCGACCGATGTCGACCTTGAACTGGGACAAGAAGCTCGAGCTCGACGTGCCGGAGATCGACGTCGTGCACCAGCGCCTGGTGGCGATGATGGGCAAGCTCGAGGATCAGGTGAAGGGAGGGCGCCCGAAGGCCGAGGTGGCGGCGACGTTCACCGCGCTGGCCGAGGCCACGAAGAAGCACTTCGCCGACGAAGAGCGGTACATGGCGAGCGTCGGGTACGACGCTACCCAGCACAAGGTCGCGCACCAGAAGCTACTCGCGACGCTCACGGTCCACTACGACCGGTTCAAGGCCGATCCGGCGGGGCAGATCCCGCAGCCGGTGTTCGACTTCCTGGCGCTGTGGCTGCGGACGCACATCTCCGGGGTCGACCGCCACTACGCGGACCACGCCCACGCCCACCCGGTGGCGCGCGCCGCGCGGCGCTGACGCTCGGTCGCCGAGGCTCAGCCCGAGCTCGGCTCGTCCGACTCCGCCTCGTCGCCCCCGCCCAGCTCGATCCGCAGCTCGGTGTTGAGCGCCTTCCGGCGCTCGGGGAACTCGTTCCACAGCTGCGCCGGATCTTCGCCGCGCTCCCGCCGGCGGACCACGAACAGGAAGCTCCGGTCCTTCCCTGCGATCGACACCTCGTACCAGTCGGGCACGTACCGGTCTTTGACCGAGCTCGGCACCTGCCACTGGTCGAGCGCGTCCTTCATCCGGCCCGCCGCGAGCTTCCCGTCGACCGCGCGCGCATACAAGAACCGGGGCTCGTACTTCACGAAGTACTCGGGCTCCACGTGTTTGTCGTGGCCCGGCGACTCGACGAGCGGCCCTGGCTCGAGCTCGCGGTACGCGACCTCCTTCGTGACGAGGCCGTGCTGGTCGTACACGGTGATCCCGGAGAAGTACCCGACCGCGCCGACCGCCGCGGCGACGACCCCGTCGTTCGGGCGCGCCACCTGGGCCAGCGACAGCCCGCGTTGGGTGAACCCGTCGGTGTTCTCGCGCTGGTTCTGCCACCGGTTCAGCTCCGACAGGTACTCCTTGTCGGACAGGCGGAAGTGGAGCTGCTTCCGTACGACCTGCGGGACGAGGTGCAGATCGAGCGCTGGCAGCGCGCCGATCCCCACCAGGGTCAGCCCCACCGCGCGGGCGGTGGCGGTCCGGCCGCGGTCGCGGCGCACCACCTCCTGCAGGCCCCCGCCGAGCAACAGCGCGCCGAACGACAGGCCCGGCACCAGCAGCCGGCCGAACGGCATGAAGTCGCCGCTCACCAGCACCGCGTAGGCCGGGAACGCACACGCGAGCAAGCTCACGGCCAGCCACGTGCCCTGTCGCTCGCCGCGCACGACCACCGGGATCGGGGCGAGCATCACCAGGGGCACCAGGCAGGACAGCCAGAACAGCAGCACGTAGCGCAGTCCTCGCGCGAGGGCGTGCACGCCGAACGTGACCTTCACCAGCGCCGTGTTCGGCACCAGCGTGCCGAAGTACGCGTACCGCCAGCCGGTGTACACCGCGAACGACACCAGCATCGGCAGCGCCGACCGCAGCAGCCGCCCGACGTGCGCGCGGCGCTCCCCCGGGACGTGCCAGTGGCTCACGACCGAGGCGAGGTACACCGCGCCGACCCACCCGATGCCCTCGGCGCGGATCAACCCGAGGGCCACCGACAGCGCCGCCGGGGTCTTCCACCCGTGGCTGCGGCCGTCGATCACGAGCTGCTCGAACAACAGGAACGTGAGCAGCGCCTGCGGCATCGTCTCGAGCCCGCTGGTGGCCCAACACCCCGTGGCTGGGCTGGCGGCGAACGCGAGCCCGGCGAACGTGGTCCCGGTGCGCCCCACGTCGAGGTGGTCGCGCAGCACGGCCATCACCCGCACCACCAACACGAGCCCACATCCGACGGACAGCGCCGGCAGGAACACGTCGGGCCGGAGGTGCACCGCCTCGAGCAGAGCGGCAGCGAGCAGCCACAAGAAGTCCGAGTACCCCTCGACCGGAGGAAACTCGCCCGGGTTGAACACCAGCCCGTGGCCCGTGGCGAGGTTCTTCGCGTAGCGGAACGTGATGTAGGCGTCGTCGCACACGTAGGCGAACCGGGCGCTCACGAGCAGGTACGCCGCGCACGCGATCGCAGTGTCCGACAAGGGGCGGCGGGTGCTCACGGGTGCCTCTCGCCCGGCCCGGGGTGGGCCGGCGGAACCGGCTAACGCGCCGTCGGCTCGGGTTCCGCTCAGATCCGCGGTGGACCGGACGCGCAGGAAGGGCTACCTCGGGCGACATGTCGGTTCCAACGACGGGGACCCGCCGATGGGTGGGGCAGATGGTGGTCGTGGCCGCGGTGCTGTGGCACGTGCTCGCCGTGTTCGGCCCGCCGCGCCAGCCTCCGCCTCCGGACACCGAGGGGCGCGACTTCGCGTCGTACTACTACGCCGCGGCGGTGGCGGCGGCGGGGGACGACCCGTACGACAAGCGCGCGCTCGAGGCGCGCGCGAAGAGTGACGGCACCCGCGCCGAGGTGCACCCGTTCTTCTACCCGCCGCCGTTCCTGTGGCTCGTGACCTGGTCTACCGTGCTCCCGCTGCGGGTCGCGTTCTGGGTGTGGTTCGCGGTGAACGAGCTCGCGCTGGTGGCCACGGCGGCGCTGCTCGTCCGGTGGTGGCGGCCGCTCGACCCCCTGGTCGCCCCGGTGCTCGCCACGGTGATCGCGGCCGCCTACGCGGTGCAGTATTCGGCCGAGCTCGGGCAGGTGAACTTCCCGGTGCTGTTGCTGGTGGTGTGCGGGTTGATGGTGGAGGCGCGCCGGCCCGGCCTCGCGGGGGTGCTGGTGGGCCTCGCGTGCATGTTCAAGATGAGCCCGGCGCTGTTCGTGTTGTGGTGGGTGGTGCGGGGGCGTTGGACCGCGGTGGGAGCCGCGGTGGCCACCGCGATCGGTAGCTCGATCCTCACGTTGCCGCTGGTCGGGCTCGGCACCCAGCTCGAGTTCTACACCCGGGTGCTGCCGAAGTTCGGCTCGGGCGACTACAACGGCCTCACCGTCAAGATCGAGATGTTCGGCAACCACTCCCTGCCGAACCTGTGGCACCTGTACTTCCCCAGCGGGAAGAACGTGCTGTCCACCCCGGCGCGGCTGCTGTCGGGGCTGTCGACCGTCGCGGTGGTGGGCGGGGCGCTCGCCGCGTTCGCTCGCCCCACCTCCGACCCGGTGCGGTTGGCCGCGCAAGCGGGGGCCGTGCTGGTCGCGATGTTGCTGGTCCCGGTGTACACGTACGAGCACCACCTGGTGTTCGCGATCCCGGCGATCGTGTTCGCGGTGCTCGCGGTGCACCGGGGGTGGCTGTCCGAGCGGTGGCTGGTCCCGATCGCGCTCGCGGTGCCCGTCCTGCTGTTCGACCTCGCCGCGCTGCGTCAGCTCGACCTGAAGCTGGTCACGGTCGAGCGCCCGGTGCTGTACATCTGGGTCGAGGAGGCGAAGTTCGCGGCGCTGTTGGTGATCGGCGCCGCGATGCTCCGGATCGGGGGCACGACCTGGGAGGACCGCTCTCGCCCACCGCCGCCGCTCCCGCTCGGATAGCCCAGCCTCAGGCGCTCACGGGTTCGCGCCGGCGTCGATCCATGCGCGGACCAGCTGCTTGAGGTCCGGATCGAGGGCGCCCATCGGCGGGGGCATCGCGCCGCCGGTGATGCCGACCGCGTCCTCCATCTTCAGCACCAGGTACGACCCGTCGGCGTCGCCCGGGACCACGAAGAACTGGCCGGGGGCGAACGTCGACTCCACGTTCACCAGCGCCGCGTGTTCACCGCCAGCGGGGAGCGCCATCCCGTTCTGATCGGTGGCCGAGTGGCAGCCCCCGAGCGCGCAGCTCGGGACCAACACCTGGTCCCGCACCGCGGCGAACGTCGGAGCGGACGCGGTGTCGCCGCTGCTCGCGGTGTCGGTCTTCTCGCCGGTGCACGCCGTGAGCACGGCCAGGAGGACCCACGCTCGGAGCGGCATCTCAGGCGCCCCCTTCGCCGGTGGCCACACATCCCTCGAGCGCCTGGGTGCACAACACCTTGCCGTCCGAGTCGCACGAGCAGCTCTTGCACTCGGACGAGGCCCAGGTGTCGCCCGGGCAGTACTCGAACCCGACCGGCGCGGCGGGGTCTTCGAACGTGCAGATCGGTCGGTCCTCACCGAGCTCGTCGGTGCCGCACAGCGGCTCGGGCGCGCACGCAGCGAGCGCGAAACAGACGGCGACACCGATCAACGACAACCGCATCCGAAGCCTCCGAACGAGCGTGGGTGTACCTGGCGCGCATTCAGTTGTCGAGCGCTCCGGCGTCGATCCATGCCCGCACCGGCGTGACCGCCGTCGGATCGAGCGCCGTGCCGATCGGCATCCGCAAGCCCACGATCTCGGACGCCCCCTCGAGCTTCATCACCAGGTAGCTGTTGACCGACGCCCCGGGCGACACCCGTCGCGCCGCGGGCAGGCCGTTCGCGGGTACGCCCACCAGCTGGGCCCACGAGGTCCCCGGCTCGAGCACCAGCCCCCCGGCCGCGGTGCGCGCGTCGTGGCACCCGGTGGTGCACGCCGGAGTGAACAGGCCCTCCTGCAGCTCGGACAGCCGCGGCCCTTCGGTCGACGCGGTGGGGTTGCCCGTGTCGACCCCCGAATCCTCGGTCTCGACGAACGGAGTCGGCACCTCACACGCGGCCGCGAACCACATCCAGGTCGACATCGGGGGGGCCTCCCCCCGATCGATACCGCGGGTCGATCCACCAATCGTCAGGGAGTGGTGTGCGGTTCGTCGAGAGATTGCGCAGAGGGCGGCGGCAGGCGGCGCCGCGGCCCGATACACGACCCGGATGGACGCCGAGACCAGTGTGTTCCGCCCAGTGCCCCGCACCGGCGTGATCTACGTGATGACCCGAGCCCAGAAGCGCGGGTTCCACTACGGGCACCCCGAGTGGTCGAACCTGGGGCAGGGGGCACCGGAGGCCGGCGAGATCCCGGGGTGCGCCCCGCGGATCGGGTCGGTGTCGTTCGACCACCGGGTCGACGAGTACGCGCCGGTGCACGGGATCCCCGAGCTGCGCGAGGCGGTGGCGAACCTGTACAACGAGCGGTTCCGCAAGGGGATGCCGTCCCAATACACCGCCGAGAACGTGGCGGTCTCCCCCGGCGGGCGCGCGGGGCTCACCCGGATCGCGGCGTCGCTCGGCTCGGTGAACCTCGGCCACTTCTTGCCCGACTACACCGCGTACGAGGAGCTGCTCGACATCTTCAAGGCGTTCGTGCCCCTCCCGGTGGTGACCGAGCGGGAGCACGGGTTCGCGCTCACCGCCGACCAGCTGCGGCGCGAGATCGTGAACCGGGGCCTCGGGGCGCTGTTGTTGTCGAACCCGTGCAACCCGACCGGCCAGGTCGTGCGCGGCGGCGCGCTGCGGGCGTGGGTCGACACCTGCCGGAAGTACGGGGTCGCGCTGATCCTGGACGAGTTCTACTCGCACTTCCTGTACGGCGACGCGGTGCGCGCCGATGGGCCGGCGCTGTCGGCGGCGCGGTACGTCGAGGACGTGAACGTCGACCCGGTGGTGCTGATCGACGGGCTGACCAAGAACTGGCGGTACCCGGGGTGGCGGTTGTCGTGGACGGTGGGGCCGCGGTGGCTCACCGATCGGCTGGCCTCGGCCGGCTCGTTCCTCGACGGCGGCCCGGCCCACCCGCTGCAGAAGGCCGCGGTCCCGCTGCTCGCGCCCGAAGTGGCCGACCGGGAGGCCCGCGCGATCCAGGCGGCGTTCGGGATCAAGCGGGACCTGGTGGTCGACCGGCTGCGGGCGATGGGGATCCGGGTCGACGTCGTCCCGAGCGGCGCGTTCTACGTGTTCGCAGGGCTCGACGACCTCCCGGAGTCGCTGCGCGACGGGATGGCGTTCTTCGAGCGCGCGCTCGAGCGGCAGGTGATCGTGGTCCCCGGCCAGTTCTTCGACGTGAACCCGGGCAAGCGGCGGAGCCACATCCCGAGCCGGCTCAAGAACCACGTGCGGATCAGCTTCGGTCCGTCGATCGACAGCGTCCGCCTGGGCCTCGATCGGCTCGACGCGATGATCCGGGAGGCCTGAGGGGCCGGTCAGGTCCGGGGAGGGTACTTCCGCAGCTTCCGCTGGAGCGACTGGCGGTGCAGCCCGAGCTTGCGCGCCGCTTCGCTGATGTTCCCGCCGGTGGAGGACAACACGTACTCGATGTACTCGCGCTCGTGGCGGGCGAGGCTCGGCGGGTTGTCGGGCACCATCACGTTCGGGTCGCCCCCCTCGCTGCCGAACGCCGCCTCGAGCGCGTCGGGATCGGCGGGCTTGGTCATGTAGTGGTGCGCGCCGAGCTTGATCGCCTCGACCGCGCTCGCGACCGAGCCGTACCCGGTGAGCACCACCGCCTTCAGCCCCGGGAGCCGCTCGACCAGGTCGCGCACCACCTCTAGCCCGCGCTCGTTCTCCAGCCGCAGATCGACGATCGCGTACTGGGGCCGGTGGATCGCCGCCAGGCTCACCGCGGTCCGGTGATCCTGGGCGCACAACACCTGGTACCCGCGCTCGCTGAACTCGAGTGACATCGCCTCGCGGAACGCGTCGTCGTCGTCGACCACCAACAGCCGCCCGCGGGCCGCCTTCGGGGTCAGCGACGGGGGGATCGACTTCGGTGTATCTCGAAAATCAGCCTTGCTCATGATTTACTCGCGGCTGATGCTCGGTGGGTGCTCGCCGAGCAGTGGGGGCGGGGCAGCGCCAGGAT
>JBEBJC010001211.1:0-2458 GCA_040080105.1 Myxococcota bacterium | reverse complement strand
GTCCGGGGCTACGCAAGCGCCGTGCCTGGGTCCGACGGTGCTCGATCCTGGCACCCTCGGGGGTCGTTGTGCGAGATCCCCCGATCGAGGGTGTGAGATCCCGCTCCAGTTGACAGTCCGCCCGACGCGAGGGTACGGCTCGATCGATGCCGTCTCGCTCCGCCGCCACCTGTTGTCCCTGTCGCTGCTGTACCGCAGCCGGGGCCCGGGTCCGCGCGCGCTGACGAAATCAGACTTCGTCGTCCGCAACGAACGCCCGCCCCGGAGTGACTCCGCGGCGGGCGTTCTGTTTCTGGCTCCATCGATCCGGGGAACCCATGAACTTGCTCGACACCATCGGACAGACCCCGCTCGTGCCGCTGCCCGACGGCCTCGCCCAGCTCCCGCGCGGCGTGTCGGTGTGGCTGAAGCTCGAGGGGACGAACCCGGGGGGCTCGGTCAAGGACCGCGCGGCCCGCGGGATCGTCGCCGACGCCGAGCGGCGCGGCCTTCGGCCCGGCGCGACGATCGTGGACGCGAGCTCGGGCAACACGGGCATCGCGTACGCGATGATCGCCGGGAACCGCGGCTACTCGCTCGTGTTGTGCCTGCCGGCGAACGCGAGCCCCGAGCGCAAGCGGCTGCTCGAGGCGTACGGGGCGAGGGTCGTGCCCACCTCGGCGCTCGAGGGCACCGACGGGGCGCAGCGCGAGGCCGCCCGCCTCGCCGAACAGCACCCGGACTGGGTGTGGCTGAACCAGTACGACAACGACGCGAACTGGCGCGCCCACTTCGACACCACCGGGCCCGAGCTGTGGGCGCAGACCGAGGGGCGGATCACCCACCTCGTGGCGACCCTCGGCACCACCGGCACTCTGGTCGGGACCGGTCGGTACCTGCGGTCCCGCCGAGCGGACGTCGAGGTCGTCGAGGTCCAGCCGGACTCGCCGATGCACGGGCTCGAGGGGGTCAAGCACCTGGCCACCGCGCGGGTGCCGGGGATCTACGACCCGACGGTGGCGACCGCTCGGGTCGAGGCGTCGTCCGAGCGCGCGTTCGCGACGGTGCGGTGCCTGGCGCGGCGCGGGTGGCTGGTCGGGCCGTCGGGCGGCGCCGCCGTGGACGCTGCGGTCGCGGTCGCGCGCGGCCTCGACCACGGAGTCGTGGTCGCGATCGTCCCCGACTCCGGCGCCCGGTACCTGTCCGACGCCCACCTGTGGACCCCGACCGAGGAGGACCCGTGCCGACTGGCCAGCTGACATTGTCCGCGGACGCGCTCGCCGCGATGGACCGCCACGCCGCCGCCGGGTACCCGCACGAGGTGGTCGGGGTGATGGCGGGCCGCGGCGGCCGTGTCGAGCGGATCGCGGCGCTGGTGAACGAGCGCGCCGACCGGCCGCAGGACCGGTACCAGGTGTCCGGGCTCGCGGTCCAGCGGGCGGAGCAGGCGCTCGAGGCCGAAGGGTTCGAGATCCTCGGGTACTACCACACCCACCCCGACCACCCGGCCCGGTACAGCGACACCGACCGCGACCAGGCGCTGCCCAACCTGTCGTACCTCATCCTGTCGATCGTCGGCGGCGCCCGCGCCGACGTCCGCGCCTGGCGGCTGCGCGAGGACCGCACCGCGATGGACGAACAACCCGTCACCTTCGAGGAGTCCCGATGACCACGATCCACATCCCGACGCCGCTGCGTCCGTACACCGGAGGCGCCGCCACGGTCAGCGTCGACGGGGCCACCGTGGGTGAAGCGCTCACCGCGCTCACCACGACCTGGCCCGACCTCGCGCGGCACCTGCGCGAGCCGTCCGGCAAGCTGCGGGCGTTCGTGAACGTGTACCTCGGAGACGAGGACATCCGGCACCTCGGCGGGGAGGGGACCGCGCTCGAGGGGCGCGCGATCACCCTCGTTCCCTCGATCGCCGGCGGCCAGGACCTGCCGGAGCTCACCCGCGAGGAGGTCGCGCGGTACAGCCGGCATCTGATCCTGCCCGAGCTCGGGGTGGAGGGGCAGCGCCGGCTCAAGGCCGGGTCGGTGTTGTGCGTGGGCACCGGCGGCCTCGGCTCGCCGCTGCTGCTGTACCTGGCCGCCGCCGGGGTCGGCCGGATCGGGATCGTCGACTTCGACGTGGTCGACGAGAGCAACCTGCAGCGCCAGGTGATCCACGGGACCCAGTTCCTGGGCAAGCCGAAGGTGCGCTCGGCGGTCGCCCGGATCGCCGACCTCAACCCCCACGTGAAGGTCGAGGTGTACGAGGAGCCGCTCACCAGCGCGAACGCGCTCCGGATCCTGCGCGACTACGACGTGGTGGTCGACGGCACCGACAACTTCCCGACCCGGTACCTGGTGAACGACGCGTGCGTGATCCTGGGCAAGCCGAACGTGTACGGCTCGATCTTCCGGTTCGAAGGCCAGGCGTCGGTGTTCAACCTCGGCGACGGGCCGAACTACCGCGACCTGTACCCCGAGCCCCCCC
>JBEBJC010001210.1:0-2461 GCA_040080105.1 Myxococcota bacterium | reverse complement strand
CGTGTCGGGCTCGGGCGCCCGACACGCGAGCCACGGCAACACCATCCGCCCTCCTCCGGGCCACTGTACCACCTTGCCCCGCCGCTCCTGGTTCATTAGCGGATCGGCGTCGAACCTTGGTGCCGCCGTGTCGCCGACCTTGCGGAAGTACCCGCGCACGCCGCACCTGCCCTGGTCCCCCGGGGGCGGGGGCGACGACGTCCGCCTGGGCCACACGCCGTTCGACGGCCGCGCGGTGGTGGTCACCGAGAAGATGGACGGGGAGAACACCACCCTGTACCGCGACGCGTGCCACGCCCGGTCGGTCGACGGCGGGTCCCACCCGTCGCGGGCGTGGGTCCGGGCGCTCCAGGGCCGGGTGGGGTGGCAGATCCCGCCCGGGTTCCGCGTGTGCGGCGAGAACCTGTACGCACGCCACTCGATCGGCTACGAGCAGCTCCCGAGCTACTTCCTGGTGTTCTCGGTGTGGGACGGCGACACTTGTCTGGCGTGGGACGAGACCCGCGCGTGGTGCGCCGAGCGCGGGCTGCACACGGTGCCCGAGTGGTGGAGCGGCGCGTGGGACGAGCGGCGGGTTCGCGCGCTCGCGCCCGAGGCCAACGTCGCCGAGGGCTACGTGGTGCGGCTCGCCGAGCGGTTCACGTTCGACGCGTTCGACCGGTCGGTGGCGAAGTGGGTCCGGCCGGATCACGTGCAGACCGACGCCCACTGGATGCGCCAGGTGGTGGTGCCGAACCGGCTCCGGGGTGGGTCGTGAGCCGCGAGGGCCGGGCGCTGCTCGCGTCGTTCCGCGCCGGGGAGCGCCCGTCGTTCGACCGGTGTGTGCCTGCGCTGCGCGGGCTGTTCCCGGCGCTCGGCGAGCTCGCGGACACCCCGCAGGACCCGGAGTGGCACGCCGAGGGTGACGTCCACGTCCACTGCTCGATGGTGCTCGACGCGCTGTACGCCGGGCTCGAGACGCCGACGGTGGCGCTCGACGCGGTCGATCGCGACGTCCTGTTCCTGGGCGCCGTGCTGCACGACGTGGCGAAGCCCGCCACCACCACCACCGCCGAGCTCCGCGGGGTGGTGCGCACGGTCGCGCCGAAGCACGAGGAGCGCGGGCGGGGGATGGTCGCGCAGGGGCTGCTCGAGCTCGGGTTGCCGTACCGCGCGGTGCGCGACGTGATGGCGCTCGTGGGGTACCACCAGGCGCCGAAGCTGCTGGTGGTCAAGGACCGGCCGGACTCGGCGTGGCGCAACCTCGCGCGCAAGGCGCCGCTGCACCTGCTGTACGCGCTCGAGCAGGCCGACATGCGCGGGCGGGTGTGCCCCGATCTGCCCGACCAGCTCGCGGTGCTCGACCTGTTCCGCGAGCAGTCCGAGCGGCTCGGGCTGTGGGGGCGCCGCGCGTACGACGACTGGCACGCCGAGCTCGCGCCGTCGCTGCCGCCGGACCCGGAATTGGTCGACTACGTGCTCGGGCGGGCGGTGACCGACCACGAGGCGGGCGACGTGGCCGTCCCGTCCGAGGCGCTCGCGCGGTCGTACGGGGCGTGGTCCGGCCCCGGCGCCGGCTTCGGGCAGCTGTGGGTGCTGGTCGGCCCGTCGGGGTCGGGCAAGAGCACCTGGGCCGAGCGGAACCTCCCCGGGGCGGTGTGGATCTCGCTCGACGCCCTCCGCGACGAGCTCACCGGGGACCGATCGGACCAGAGCGCCAACGGCGAGGTGCGGCAGGAGGCGACCCGGCGGCTCAAGCAGGCGCTCGCGGCCCGCCGGACGGTGGTGTGGGACGCGACGAACCTGCGGGCGGACTTCCGACGTCCGCTGGTGCAGCTGGCGCGGGCGTACGGCGCGTCGACCACCCTGGTGGTGGTCCACCGGACCACCGCCGCGATCCGCGCCGGGAACCGCGGGCGCGCCCACCCGGTCGACGC
The DNA here is from genome assembly GCA_040080105.1 of Myxococcota bacterium. Lineage (GTDB taxonomy): Bacteria > Myxococcota_A > UBA796 > UBA796 > JACKER01. The sequence goes on along the minus strand of JBEBJC010001210.1, from coordinate 545 downwards.
CCGGGTGCTGGCCGACCAGCTCGACCGGTACCAGTGGCCCGAGGAGGACGAGGCAGACCGGGTGCTGGTCGTGGGCGAGGGCACGGGTGAGCTGTACCGCGCCGGGTTCTGGGCTCCGCCGCCGTCGGCGGGGTAGGGAGGGCCCCATGTGGTTCTGGCTGAGCGGGTGTGGGCCTCCGGGCGTGGCGAACCTCGACGCGCGGGTGTGTGGCGACTGCCACAGCGTGGACCAGGGCCAGTTCGTCGCGCCCGGCGGGGCGACCGACCCCGACGATCCGGCGGTGGGCGCACACCCGATCCACCTCCACGGCGGCGACAAATCGGTGGGGATGACCTGCGCCGAGTGCCATCCGTCCCCCGAGGACATCCCGTCGCACATCGACGGAGAGGCGCAGATCTCGTGGGGGGAGGTCGCCGACACCCGCGGGGTGGCCGAGCCGTACGACGGCAGCGGGTCGTGCACCGTGTGGTGTCACGGCGCCGACTTCGACGGGCGGGCGATCGAGGCCCCCGAGTGGACCCGGGTCGACGGGAGCCAGGTGGAC
>JBEBJC010001209.1:0-2461 GCA_040080105.1 Myxococcota bacterium | reverse complement strand
GGACAAGGCTGGTCGCCGCCACAGCGGCGACACGAACGATGGACTCGCGGCGACCCGGGGCTTCACTTCCCACAAGGTTCCCGGCGCGCTTTCCCGCGGGCGCGAGAGAGTCTCTGCCCGGGAGCGCGGCCCGACGTCGCCGCAGGGTCGGTGAGTGGGTCAGCGGCCTATGGCTGTGTCGAGCTTCGCGACCACCTGCGCGGCGGCGGCGGGCACGCGGCTGAAGTCCACCGGCAACGGCGAAAGCGTGCAGGCACCGAGCAGCTCGTGAGGATGAACACGGGCGACGCCTTCCTCGACCTGCTCTTGAAGAACCGCGAGGTGGTCCGCACGGGCGAACCCGGCGATGACCTGGAGCCATCCTCGGTCGTCGTCGACACGGATCGGCCACTCATCCTCGTCGACCAGTTCCACGCCCGAGGTACGGAAGACCGCCATCACGAACGTCGCGCAGGTGAGCCCACGAGATCCCGGCGCGAGCACCAAGCGGCCAGACAGGTCGAAGGTGCTCGCGAAGTCACCGAGCGCGTAGGGGAACACCCCCTTCTCCTGGAACTTGGTCCAGATGCGACGGCAATAGCCGGCGGCCGTCATCAACTTCTCCGGCTCCGTCTCCGGGCACACCCAGAGCCGCAGCCACGGCCAGGTCATGCTGAGGTAGTCGAGCCACCCGAGGTGCAGCACCGCGGCCCGGCCCGGTGCCGCGCGGTGCAGCAGCCCGACGTGGAAGTTGCCATGTTCGGTTCGACACAGAACGACCGCGCACCGCTGTACATACGGGTCGAAAGCCAGCTCTCCGTCGACAACCGCCTCTGGCACGAGCGCCCCTCAGACCAAGCCGGACAGCAACCGCTCCAAACGGTCCGGGGCGACTTCCATGAGCCTGGCCGTCACCCGTCGCACGAACGCCTGGCGCTCTGGCAGCCGGTCCGCCGCACGCTTCGTGATGGAGAGGGCGGCCACCAACAGGTTCGAGTCGAGCCGCTTCGGGTCGATCGTCTTGAGGAGCGCGTCGCAGCGGTTGAACTCGCCAGCCGAAAGTAGATCATCGACCTGCTCGAACAGGACGTCGATGGCGCTGTCGGGGTCGCTCCGGGCGACAAGCGAGTAGACATCGCCAAGCCACATCAGCGAGGCGCCCGGTTCCGGTGCAGCGTGGTCGGGATCCTCTCGCTCGGGAGCGGTCTGCGCCTCGTCGAACGACTCGATCAGGCGAAGTCGGAGCCCCGCGCGTCCCGCGCTAGGGAACGCCCTCGAGATCATCACCAGCGACCCGCCGAAAGCCTCGGGCCTTACCCCGTCAGTCCGACGCACCGCGCCGTAGTCCGATGCCACGTCGTAGTTCGTAGGCAGGGCACTCATTGGAAGGTCTCCCTGAGCTTGTCGGTGATGGAGTCCTCGAAGATATCCCGCTGCCGGACGTGCAGTTGCTCGACCACGGTCACCCACTCGTCGTCCATGACGCCCGCGACAGGAGTCCCTTGCCGCCAAACGGTCAGGTCGAAGATCGCCACCGGACGGCCCTCCGCATCGGGTGGCGCGCTCGCCAGGACCATCGAGGCGAACGTGCCGTCCGTCGGCTCTAGCGTCTGCGTGACATACTGGAACCCCAAGACGCTATCCGGCATCGCCTCGGGCTTGGCTGGGAACGCGACCAGCAAGTCGTTGAATGAGACACCCTCGCCGACCGGCAGCGCCATCCGATCGATGTAGCGGACCGCGATCTGGTTGAAGCCCGACTCAGCGATCAACGACGAGGTGGCTCGAACCACCGAAGTGGTCTGCTCCAGGAAGACCACCCAACCAGGATAGGGAGCCAGAACGTGGACCGACAGCATCCCGTCCCCGCAACCGACGAGTCGAAGTCCATCTTCGGACGTCAGCAGGGTGAGATGAACCGACGACCGTGCCGCCGCAGCCACGCCGGTGGGTCCCCTGGTCGCTTGGAGTTGCAGAAGCTCCTGCTGCTTCACTTGCCCCGTGTAGCTGTCGCCGAGCGCATCCCGGACGGCAGCGAGCAGGCGCTCCCCCGTCACGGTCGGCGAGAAGCGGAAGTCAACGACGGCCTCAGTGATTGGCGGGCGGGGGTAGATCCTGCGGGGCAACGTCTGGCTCCAGCTGAGCGCAGTGTAGCCACGGCGTGGGTGCCGTACAAGCCGCACCAACGCGTGAGCACCAGCACCGCTCGGCCGGCGACGACTGGCCAGCCGAACAATAGCGGCCCGCGGAGGCCGCCCCGCGCCGCCCGCGGGGGGCACGGGTGTGCGCGATCCCCCGCAGCGAGCGCCGCAGCCGCCGGGTCGCCCCGGTCAGCGCCGCGGATCCGGTCGTGAGTCCCCCAGGCGGCAGGCAGCTGCGGCGACGGCGTGTTCCCTCCGTGTACCACCGCGTCCTCCGTGGTCGAACGTTCGTTACAACCACGGAGGACGCCGAGGCTCACGGAGGAGTCGCCGCCGCCGCC
>JBEBJC010000191.1:0-11450 GCA_040080105.1 Myxococcota bacterium | reverse complement strand
AGGGGACGCTCCGCAGGCCCGGCGGCGGAGCGACCACGGTGGCCATCTCGTCGGCGTCGTCGTAGTCGTCGTCCGACTTGAGGATGTGCGTGGCGGCATTCGACGCGACCGGCGCCCCGGGCTTGTCAGCGGAGGGAGCGGCGACGGTCTTCGCCGCTGGGTCGGCCTTCGGCTGGGGATTGGGCTTCGACGCGGCCGGGGCCTTCGACGCGGGCGGGTCCGGGTTCACCTGGGGGGCCGGCAACCCGCGGATGTGGACCGGCGGACGCTCGGGTTCCGGCGCCGATCGGCCGAGCACCACGTACAGCAGCCCGGCGATCGAGAACACCGCGAGCAGGCAACACATGCCGGTGCAAGCCAACGACAGGATCAGGCTGATCGGGTCCAACGTGCTCTCTCTCGGGGGTCGCGAGGTGCGGGGTCTCCGGACCGAGGGACCGCGCCAGCGGGCCCGGGGGACGCGGATACCGCGCACGTAGCACCCGACGGCGGTTTCGTCACTCGCGTACGGGGCCGGTGGTCCGGAGCGGATCGGCGGATCGGCGGTGGGGGTGGAGCGGTGGCTGAGGGGCCGCCCGGGCGCGGGCGAGCAGGTCGTCGACCCTGACCAACACCCGATCCGCTTCGACCTCACCCGCGGTCCAGTCGAGCTCCAGCCGCTCGGCCTCGCCGGTGAGGGCCAGCTGTTCGTCGAGCCCGATCGGCCGCGTGTCCAACAGCGCGCGCAGCTCTGCGAACGCGGACCGGACCCGCCCCGTGCGGGCCAGGTCGGCCACGTCCGGCGCGTGGGGCTTCCACGACCACGCGATCAGCGCGACCAGCAACGCGAGCGGCACCACCGCCGCCACCGGCCACCACGCGAGCGCCGCCGCGCAGACCAGCAACAGCAGACCGCCGACCAGCGCCGGCCACCGGGGGTGCACGACCGGGGCGGGCGGTAGCTCGAGCGACAGGGCCGGCAGCGTCCGCCGCAGCCGCGGGCGCACCGACCCGGCGCGCCACCGGGCGCCGATCCACAGCGCCGGGAGCGCCCCGATCACCGGCACGAACAGCCCCCCGAGCAACGCGAACGCGCCGATCCATGCGGCGTCGCGCAGGCCGAACGCCTCTCGGATCCCCCTCACCTTCCACCCTTCCGCGCGGAGCCGCTTGATCAGGTCCCACGCCTCTCGGCGCGACAGGCCGGATCGGATCGCCACCGGGGTGCCGGTGCGGGGGTCGGCGCCGTACACCAACCACGGGTTCGAGGGCCGGAACGAAGGCATCGGCCGCGGCATCCACAGCCGGCGCGCGGGGTTCTTGCGCAGGCGCTCCAGCGCCACCGCGACCGTGCCGAGATCGGGCCGCTCGACCGGGTCGGGGTCGACCATCGCGCGGATCAGGGTCGCCAACCCGCGCGGCCCTTCGATCGCGTCGACCCGAGCGTGTTGGGCCCCGATCACCGCCCACGCCGAGTCACCCGAGAACGGCGCTCGCCCGTGCAGCGCGTGGTGCAGGACCACGCCGAGCCCGTACACGTCCGACGCCTCCGAGGCGGGTGCGCCGTCGATGCGCTCGGGGGCCGTCTCACCCGGTCGGAGCGGGGCCCGGTCGGTCACGAGCCGCCCGACGCCGAAGTCGAACAGCCGCGCGCCGGTGGTCGCCAGGAGCACGTTGCCTGGCCGCACGTCGCCGTGGACCAGCCCGATCGCCGCCGCGGCGGTGAGCGCGTCGACCAGCTGCAGCCCGATCGCGACCACCGCCTCGGCGGGCAGAGGCCCGACCCGCTCGAGCGGCGACGCGTCGACGCGCTCGCTCACCAGCAACCACCGGCTGCCGTCCGACCACAGCCCGATCACGTCGACCACGTGGGGGTGGCGCAGCCGACCCGCGATCGCCGCTTCGTCCTGCAGGCGCTGCAGCGCGTCCGGATCGCCCATCAGCTCCGGGTGCAGCAGCTTGACCGCGACGGCCGCCCCGGTGGCGCGATCCACTGCCGGGTACACCACGCCGGAGGCGCCGAAGCCGAGCGGCGGACCTTCGACGGCGAACCGGCCGGCGAGCAGGGTGTCGGGAGCGAGCTCCATGACCCTCCGTTCGGATGCTAACTCCGGAGGGGGCGCGGTGGGACCGGACGAAGCAATTCCGGAGGACGGAGTCCGAGGACCGACAAGTGTCCTAGTCGAGGGGACGGGACCCGGCCGGACGGTCCTCCGCCCCAGGACGGAGTCCGAAGGCCGCACGAGCTCCAGCGGGCGGGGAGCCCACGTCCGCCGAGGCGGCGGCACCCGCCGACCCCTCGAACCGGTAAACGGTGCTGCCCGGACGCGCCCACCCGAGCTCCTCCGCCACCTGGCGCTCCATCATCCGCGGGTCGCGATCGAGGATCACCAGCTCCCGCACCAGACGTTGGTTCTCGCGCTCCAGCGCAGCGAGATCGGCGTTCGACGCGTCGAGCCTGGCGCGGAGCCCGTACCGCGCGAGCAAGCCCGAGTCCCCCCACAGCGCAGACGAGGCCAACACCACCAGCGCGAGCGCGGGGAGCAGGCTGAACACGACGCGGGCGGAGGTGGGGTTCAAGGGAAGGCGGGGGCTGAGGGAGGCGGAAAGTACCACCTCGCGGTGAGGTTACACGAAGCGACGCACGCCGTCAACGAGGGGGCTGGACTTCGCCCTCACCCGCCCCCTGCGGCGCCTCGGTGGCGATCGCGAGCTTCGACAGCCCGAACATCTTGGCGAGGTCCATCACCCGCACCACCCGGCCGTGTGCGACCCCTTCGTCGGCCTTGATCACCACCATCGTGTCGGGGTCGGTCGCCGCGCGGGCCTGGAACGCAGCGCGGAGGGTCGCGAAGTCCACCGGCTCGTCGTTCAGGTACACCGCTCCCTCCGCGGTCATCCACACGTCCAGGTCGTCTTCTCCCTGGATGACCTGCTGCGCGCTCGATCGCGGAAGATCGACTTGAATCCCCGGCGTTTGCTCGGTCTGCACGAAGTTCGTGGTCACCACGAAGAACAACACCAGGTTGAACATCACGTCGATCATCGGCGTGAGGTCGATCGAGGGGGGATCGCGGCGCGGGCGCCCGGCCCGGAAGCTCAAGAGCGCCCCTCGGTCTCTGCGCGCACCGGCTCGACCAGGAGGTCGACCACGCCGAGCGAGACCTCCTCCAGCTCGATCACCAGGCGGTCGACCTTCGACAGCAGGTACCGGTGCGCCACCACCGCCGGGATCGCGACCACCAGACCCCCGAACGTCGTGATCAGCGCCTGACCGATGCCGCCGGCGACGAGCGACATCTGGCCCATCCCGCCCACCTCGATGCTCTCGAACGTCACGATCATCCCCGACACGGTGCCCAGCAGCCCGAGGAGCGGACCGAGCGACCCGACGGTGCCCACCACCGCGAGGTACTGCTCCAGATCGTGGGCCTCGCGTCGCCCGACCTCCTCCACCCGTTCCTTGATCGCGGCGCGATCGTGGGCGCGCAGCTCGATCGCGACCTCGAGGATCCGCGCGACGGACGCGTCTCGCTTTCGGCACAGGGTGAGCGCGTCCGGGTACCGCTGCTGCCGGACCAGCTCGACGATCTCGACGCAGAACGCCTGCGGCACCACCTTCTCCCGCCGCAGGCCCCACAGCCGCTCGAAGAACGCGGCCAACGCGACGACCGAGCACAGGGCGATCGGGTACATCACCGGCCCGCCCTTCATGAACCAATCGAGCACTCGACCTCCGCGCACAAGGGTGCCACGCGCCGGCTATTCGGTAACCATGCGGCGGCGAACGTGGCTCGGGCTCGCGCTGGTGGCATCGTCGGTCGGTGTGGCCGCGCTCGACCCCCGCCCGACGTACGTGGCGCGCGCGGCAGCCCACCAGCTCGCGTTGCTGGCCGATCGCGTCCCGCTCGACGCCTATCACCCGCCCACCGAGCAGGCGCGGAAGAACCTGGCCCGGATCTCCGACATCACTCGGTTCGCCGAGCGGGAGCTGCACCTGCGGACGAACGGGCAGTACGCGAGCGTCGCGCCGGGCCGGCGGGAGCCGCTGTGGAACGTCAGCGCGTGCCCTCCCCTGTCCCTGCGCCCGGAGACGTTCTGGTTCCCGGTGACCGGTCGGGTGCCGTACCTGGGCTTCTTCGACCGCCCGTCCGCTGACCGTCGGGCGAGGGCGTTCGAGCGTCAGGGGTTCGACGCGTGGGTCCGGCCGGCCGGCACGTACAGCACCCTCGGGTGGTTCGCCGACCCGCTGTTGCCCGCGATGCTCGACTGGCCCGAGGAGCGTCTGGTGGAGACGCTGCTGCACGAGTGGGTGCACGCCACGGTGTGGGTGCCCGGCGAGGTCGGGTTCGACGAGTCTCTCGCGAGCTTCGTCGGGGAGCGCGGCGCGACGGCGTGGCTGCGGCAGCGGTATGGAGAGGGTTCGGCGGTCGTACGTCAGGCCGAGATCGAAGGCGCCGATCGCGACCGGTACCACGCGGTTCTGGAGCAGCTCGCGGGTGAGCTCGACGCGCTGTACACCAGCCCGATGGACGACGAGTCGAAGCTCGCCGCGAAGCGGGAGCGGTTCGCGTCCCTCCCCGCGCGGATCGAGGCCGCGGGGCTGACCGATCCGCTGGACTACCGCGCCGGCGCCGACCCTTCCCGGTGGAACAACGCCCGGTTGAGCCAGTTCCGGACCTACCACCGCGGGTACGACGCGTTCGAACGCCTGACCCCTGCGAGCGGCGGAATCGGCGGCCTGGTGGACGAGGTTCGGGGCTGGCCCGCGGGCGACCCTTGGGCCACGCTCGAGCAGCGCGCCAGAAGTGTCGCGGAATTTTGAACATCGTCGTGTGGGTCGGACGCCCACCGTCCGGAAGTCGGACGGCCGCGACATCCCGATCCGGATGTCGATCGGCCAGGACCAGCCGTGACGGCCCGTGACGGGTCGGGCGCCCGCGCCTCGGCGCTCCTGGCACGAGAGTTGCTTCAGACTGGGTGCACGGTACAGGAGACACCCCATGGGTCTGCAGGCGCGGAAGAAGATCGAGGAGCTGGACGACCCGGCGCAGCTCCTGACGAAGTACCTCCGCTCGATGGGCGCGATCCCCCTGCTCACCCACAAGGACGAGGTCGAGGTCGCCCGGCGCATCGACGACGGTGGCCCGGACGCGGAGCTCGCGAAGGCTGCGTTGATCAAGGCGAACCTCCGCCTCGTGGTCTCGATCGCGAAGCAATACACCTACCGCGGGTTGCCGCTCGCCGACCTGATCCAGGAAGGGAACCTCGGCCTGATCAAGGCGGTCGAGAAGTTCGACTGGACCAAGGGCTTCAAGTTCTCGACCTACGCGTCGTGGTGGATCCGGCAGTCGATCATCCGCGCGATCGAGAGCCAGATCCGCACGATCCGGATCCCGATCTACAAGCTCGAGGTCGTCAACCGCGTCCACCAGACCCAGAAGCTCCTGTTTCAGGTCACCGGCCGCGAGCCGACCACCGCCGAGATCGCAGCGCACCTGGAGGTGTCGGTCGACGAGGTCGAGGAGCTGCTGAAGCTGACCAAAGAGCCGATGAGCCTCGACGCCCAGGTCAACGAGGAGTCCGACTCCACCGCGATCGACTTCATCGAGAACCCGGACGCGGAGAACCCCGCCGAGCAGCTGGACAACGCCGATCTTCGCGACTCGATCGAAGACGTGCTGGCCAGCCTGTCGCCGCGCGAGGAGAAGGTGATCCGGATGCGGTACGGCATCGGCGAGGCCACCCACTACTCGCTCGAGGAGATCGGCGCGCGGTTCGCGCTGACCCGGGAGCGGATCCGGCAGATCGAGATCAAGGCGCTGCGCAAGCTGCGGCACGCGAAGCGCCGCAAGGGCCTCGAGTCGTTCCTCGCCGAGGTGTGACCGCGGCGACGGGCGCGATGGGACGAACCCGGCGCGCTTCGGTCGGCCCTCGGACTCCGGCCGACCTCAGCGGGTGACGTCCCACGCGTCGCAGCTGCACACCAGGTGCCGATCGCCGTACGCGTTGTCGATCCGACCCACGGTGGGCCAGTACTTGTGAGCTCGGGTGTGCGCGGTCGGGAACGCCGCCTGCTGCCGCGTGTACGGACGATCCCAGTCGTCGCGGGTCACGTCGGCAGCGGTGTGCGGGGCGCGCCGCAGCGGGCTGTGCTCGGCCGCGACCGCGCCCTGCTCGACCGCCCGGATCTCCTCCCGGATCGCGATCATCGCCTCCACGAACCGGTCCAGCTCGACCTTGCTCTCGCTCTCGGTCGGCTCGACCATCAGCGTGCCCACCACCGGGAACGACATCGTGGGCGCGTGGAACCCGTAGTCCATCAGGCGCTTCGCCACGTCTTCGACCTGGACCCCACAGTCCTTGAACGGCCGCAGGTCGAGGATGCACTCGTGCGCCACCCGCCCGTTCGCGCCCTTGTACAGGACCGGGAAGTGCTCGTCGAGGCGCGCCGCGACGTAGTTGGCGTTCAGGATCGCGATCTCGGTGGCGCGCTTGAGGCCCTCCGCCCCGCACATCCGGACGTACGCCCACGAGATCGGCAGGATCGACGGCGACCCGTACGGCCCGGCGGACACCACCGGTCCGGACCGACCCGTGTCGGACACCGGGTGGCCCGACAGGAACGGCGCGAGGTGCTTGCGCACGCCAATCGGGCCCATCCCGGGCCCGCCGCCGCCGTGGGGGATGCAGAACGTCTTGTGCAGGTTCAGGTGGCACACGTCGGCGCCGATGTCGGCCGGCCGGCACAGGCCGACCATCGCGTTCATGTTCGCGCCGTCCATGTACACCTGGCCGCCGTGGGCGTGGATGATCGAGCAGATCTCGCCGATCGCCTCCTCGAACACGCCGTGGGTCGACGGGTAGGTCACCATCAGCGCGCCGAGCCGGGCCGCGTGCTGCTCGGCCTTCGCGCGGAGGTCCGCCACGTCGATGTTCCCGGTGTCGTCACACTCGACGGTCACCACCTCGAGCCCCGCCAGCACCGCCGACGCCGGGTTGGTGCCGTGCGCGCTGGTCGGGATCAGGCACACCGAGCGCTGGGCGTACTCTCCGCGGGAGCGGTGGTACTCCCGGATCGTGAGCAGCCCGGCGTACTCGCCCTGCGAGCCGGCGTTCGGCTGCAGGCTGATCGCGTCGAACCCGGTGACGCTCGCGAGCCAGCTCTCGAGCTCCGAGAACAGGCGCGCATACCCCTTCGCCTGATCGGGGGGGGCGAACGGGTGGATGCCGCCGAACCCCGGCCAGGTGACCGGGATCATCTCGGTGGTCGCGTTCAGCTTCATCGTGCAGCTGCCGAGCGGGATCATCGCCGTGTCGAGCGCCAGATCCTTGACCTGCAGCCGGTGGAGGAACCGGAGCATCTCGGTCTCGCTGCGGTACCGGTGGAACACCGGCTGCTGCAGGAACGGGGTGGCGCGCCGCACGCTGGCCGGCATCGCCGGGTCGACCCTCGCCAACAGCCGCCCGGCCGAGTCTGCGCTGCCGAGCAGCTCGAGCAGCTCGTCGAGGTCGGACTCCCCCACGGTCTCGTCGAGGGCGATCACCACGTCGCCGTCGAGCGAACGCAGGTTGATCCCGACGTTCGCGGCGCGCGACACCAGCTCGGCCGAGCGAGGGCCGCCGATCCGCACCGTGTCGAACCGCGGGCCGGCCGCCACGGTCCACCCGGCCTCCGCGGCCCCGAGCGCCAACGCCTCCGCGAACGCGTGGGCGCGCGACGCGATCCGCACCAACCCCTCGGGCCCGTGCCACACGGCGTAGAAGCCCGCGCACACCGCCAGCAGCACCTGGGCGGTGCAGATGTTGCTGGTGGCCTTCTGCCGCCGGATGTGCTGCTCCCGGGTCTGCAACGCCATCCGCAGCGCCGGATCCCCGTGGGCGTCCTTGCTCACGCCGATCAGGCGACCGGGCATCTGGCGTTGGTACGCCGACCGAGTGGCCATGAACGCCGCGTGTGGCCCTCCGTAGCCGAGCGGGACCCCGAACCGCTGGGAGTTCCCGATCACGATGTCGGCGCCGAGCTCCCCCGGGGGGACCATCACGGTGAGCGCCAACAGGTCGGCGTTCACCGTGACCATCACCTTCGACTCGTGCGCGCGGGCGCAGAACCCGCCGAGGTCGATCACCGTGCCGTCGGTCGACGGGTACGGGACGAGCGCGCCGAACACGTCGGTGAGATCGACCGACTCCGCCCGGCCGAGGCGCACCGAGAAGCCCAACGGCTCGGCGCGGGTGCGCACCACCCCGATCACCTGCGGGTGGCAGCGTTCGTCGACGAAGAACGTGTTCCGACCGCCGTCATCGAGGCGGTGGGCCATGGTCATCGCCTCGGCCGCCGCCGTCGCGTCGTCGAGCAAGCTCGCGTTCGCGATGTCCAGGCCACACAGCTCCTGGATCACGGTCTGGTACACCAGCAGCGCCTCGAGGCGCCCCTGGCTGATCTCCGCTTGGTACGGGGTGTACGCCGTGTACCACCCCGGGTTCTCGAGCACGTTGCGCAGGATCACCGGCGGAGTCCACGTCCCGTGGTAGCCATACCCGAGGTACGAGCGGAACACTCGGTTGGCGTCGGCCCGCTCGCGCAGCTCTGCGAGCGCGTGCACCTCGGTGGTCGCGGGCGGGATCGCGAGCGCGGCGGTCGAGCGGATCGCGCCGGGGATCGCCTGGCCGATCAGCTGATCGAGCGACGACACGCCGACCGCGCGCAACATCTCGGTCACGTCGGACTCCGACGGACCCAAGTGCCGGTGGAGGAACACGTCGGGCTGGGGGACGGTGGACATGGGGGTCCTCGCTACGCGGTCTTCTTGGTGTACGCCGCCGCGTCCATCAGCCCGCTCGGGGGCGCGGACACGCGGAGCTTGTAGATCCAGCTGCCGTACGGGTCTTTGTTCAGCTGCTCGGCGGCGTCTTCGAGCACCTCGTTCACCGCGACGACCTCGCCGCCCGCCGGGGCGTAGATCTCGGCGACCGCCTTCACCGACTCGACCTCACACACGACCTCACCGGCCTTGACCCGCTTCCCCACGGACGGCAGCTCCACGTGGACCAGCTCACCGAGCTGATCCTGCGCGTAGTCGGTGATGCCGACGACCATCACGTCGCCCTCCAGGCGAACCCACTCGTCGTGATCGGTGTACTGGAGGTTGTCCGGGATCTTCATGCGAGCTCCGACCGAGGTTGAGGTTTCTTGTAGAACGGCCCGTCGACCACCACGCCCACGGCCTCCTTGCCGCGGACGTCGACCGTGAGGCGGGTGCCGACCGCCGCGTGGTCGCGATCGACGTACGCGAGGCACACCCCCACGTCCAGCATCGGAGCGAGGGTGCCGGAGGTGGTGCGGCCGACCGAGACGCCGTCGCGCGACACGCCCATGTTCTCGCGGGCGATGCGCTTGCCGTCGATCACCATGCCGACCAGGACCTGCCGATCGGTGGCCCGCCGGGCGGTGATCGCGTCCATGCCCACGAAGCCGCCGGGCTTCCCGAGCTTCACGATCCACCCGAGGCCCGCCTGCAACGGCGAGGTGTCGTCGTCGAGCTCGTGGCCGTACAACGCGTTTCGGACCTCGAGCCGGAGCGTGTCGCGCGCGCCGAGGCCCACCGGTGCGATCCCTTCCGGGGCGCCCGCTGCCATCACCTCGTCCCACGCGGACGCGACGCCGTCGGCGGGGAGGAACACCTCGAACCCGTCTTCGCCGGTGTACCCGGTGCGGGCGATCATGCAGCCCGACCGGGACCCGAACCGATCGACCCGGAAGTGGTGCCGCGGGACCGAGGCGGCGTCGAAGTCGACCAGCCGATCGACCACCGCCACCGCGGCGGGGCCCTGGATCGCCAGCTGCGCCCAGGCGTCCCCTTCGTCGACGACCTCGGCACCGTAGCGGTTGTTCGCCTTCATCCAGGCGAAGTCCTTGTCACGATTCGCAGCGTTCACGCACACCACGAAGTCTTCCGGGGCGACCTTGTACACGAACACGTCGTCGACGACGCCGCCGCGCTCGTTGCACATCGCGTTGTACTGAGCCTGGCCGGGCTCGAGCTTGCGGATCGCGTTCGACAACAGCCAGGACAGCGTCGGCTCGGCGTTCGGCCCGCGGAACCGGACCTCTCCCATGTGCGACACGTCGAACAGCCCGGCCGCGGTGCGGGTCCGGACGTGCTCCTCGCGGACCCCGGTGTACTGTACCGGCATCTCGAAGCCCGCGAACGGCACGATTCGCGCCCCCGCTGCGACATGTTTCTCGTAGAACGGTGTGCGGCGCAGCGACATCGTGGGCGACCCCCAGGTCGACGGGTGACCGGCACCATGACCCGCCGCCCCTCGGGTGTCAACGGACCGGCCGGAGCAGGCGGTTCGAGCCAGCGGAACGCGACTCGTCCACAATTCATCCACAGCCATCCACCGCGCGGGCAATGGATGACCGGCATGATTCTGGAGCTGATCCGCCGTCTATTTGCCGACCGGTCCCGACGACCAACAGGGCGTCCACAAGTTATCCATAGGTTCCGAGCGGGACGAGGTGGTCCGCGGCGCCGGTCAAGATCGGGTCCACCGTCGCGACCCACACGGTGGCGCCCTCGTCGGTCAGCTCTCGCAACAATCGGACGAGGGTGGCGGTGTCGCGCGGATGGAGGCCCACCGTCGGGTCGTCCAGCAGGTACACCGTGTCGTCCGCGCCGCGCCGGTGCGCGCGGGCGAGCTCCCGCGCCAACACCAGCCGCCGCGCCTCGCCGCCCGAGAGCGCGTGAACGCTCTGCCCGAGCGGGACGTACCCGAGCCCGACACGCGACAGCGCGCGAAGCCCCTCCTCGAGGCGGGGGTGACCCGCCAGGATCGGGTGGGCCTCCTCGGCGGACATCGCGAGCAGCTCCGACGCGTCGAGCCCCTTCCACCGGACCTCGAGCACGTCGCGCTGGAATCGGCGCCCCTCGCACACCGGGCACGACTGGACGATGTCCGGCAACGGCCCCAGCTCGACGACGCGCTCGCCGGTGCCCTTACACGCCTCGCACCGCCCCCCCGGCCCGGTGAGCGAGAAGCTCGACGCGGACAGGGCGCGGACCGCGGCGTCCGGGGTGGACGCCAGCAGCTCGCGCAGCACGTCCCACAGGCCCACGTAGGTCGCGGGGGTCGACCGCGCCGAACGGCCTGCGGATCGATCGGCGACGATCGGCCGGGTGAGCCCGCCGGCGCCCTCCACGTTCACCCCGGGCTGCGCGCGCCCCGCCAGCGCCTCCCCGACCGCGTCGAGCAGCGACGACTTGCCCGAGCCGGACCGCCCGACCACCGCGGCGACCGCGCCCCGCGGCAGGGCCACCCGCGGGCCGACCCGGCCGCGCAGCCACGCGCCGGACACCGAGACCTCACCGCCGGAGGGGCGGCGCCGGACCTCGATCGACTCCCGCCCGGACAGCCAGCGCCCGGTCGCGGAGTCGGCGGGCGCGCGCCGCGCCGGCGGCCCCGCG
>JBEBJC010001208.1:0-2465 GCA_040080105.1 Myxococcota bacterium | reverse complement strand
CTTCATGGTCTGACTCGGGGGCGGGCGGGGGAGCACGGTCTCGGGGATCGGCCGAGACCAACCGGTCGTATGTAGCGGCGTTTCGAGCGTTCCGCAACGCCGATGTGCACCTCACCGGCGGATCAGCGCTCCGCCGCCGAAACCGCCTCGATCTGGTCGCGCAGCCACCGCACGCGAGGATCTCGGGCGGCCCTGGGGTGCCACGCGGTGGCGATCCGCAGCGGGGGCAGCGGCAGCGGGACCTCCGCCAGCGCCAGATCCGCGCCGCGGGCCGCGATCGCCGGGAGCACGGTCACCGCGTGGGTGCGGCGCACGACCTCCACCGCCTCCGCCGCGGTGGGCACGGTCGCTACCAGGCGGCGCTGCAGCCCGTGCTGCGCCAGGATGTCGTCCACGAACCCTCGGTCGTCGCCGCCCCACGCGACCACCAGCACGTGTTCGGCCGCGGCGTACTCGGGGAGCGTCCACGGGCGGCCCGCGTGGGGGTGGTCGCGCGCGGTGCCGAGCACCCACGGCGTCGTGTACAAGGTGCGGATCACGAACGCGGTCACGTCGGGGCCTTGTCCCGGCGGCGGCTCGGGGAACACCGCCACGTCGATCTCGCCCGTGCGTCCCGCGCGGGCCGAGTCCACCGTCAGCGAGCGGATCCGCAGGTCGACGTTCGGCGCGTCGCGGCGGATCTGCGCCACCAGCGCGGGCCCGAGCCACGGCCGGGTCTCGTCCGACATCGCCACCCGGGCGGTCCACACGTCGACCGAGGGGTCGAACGGCGCGACGGCCGCCAACAGGCCCCGCGTGTCCTCCATCACCTGCTGCACCCGCGCCCGCAGCTCGTCCGCCCGCTCGGTCCGCCGCATCGTCCGCCCGTCGCGGATCAACAGCGGGTCGCCGAGCAGGGTCCGCAGCCGGGCGAGGCTCGCGCTGGTCGCGGGCTGGCCGACGCCGAGCGCGACCGAGGCCCGCTGCACGCTGGCGGTCTCGAGCAGGTGGTGCAGCGCGAGCAGCAGGTTCAGGTCGATCGACGACAGCGGGTCCACCCATCACCTCCATCGATGCGACTCGTCCGTACCATCGATTGGGATGACGTATCTCGTCCAGGTACGAACCACCCAACGGAGGTCGAGATGGTCCGATTCGCGGTGGTGGCGGTGGTGCTTGCGGGGTGTGGGGAGCCGGAGGTGGTGGAGACGCCGTTCGAGGGGCCGGGGTTCGACGCGGCGACCGGGCGCCTGGTGGCGCAGGACACGCCGTTCGTGGTCGGGCTGACCGAGCTGCACGTGAAGAACGCGCCCGGGCCGGGCAAGGCGTTCGGCGAGCACGCGAACGCGGTCGGCGAGCACGTGTACGCGGACGAGCCGGCGGGGTTCGTCGGAGGGTCGTTCCGCAACGTCGGCAAGCTGCAGTGGTGGACGATGACGGTGTGGACCGACGAGGCGTCGATGAACGACTTCGTGTTGTCGTCGCCGCACGCGAACGCGATGGCCGATCTGGGTCGGGTGTCGTCGGCGGCGCGGTCGACCCACGTGACGTTCGACGCGGGCGGGGCGCCGCCGAGCTGGGACTGGGCGCTGGACGAGCTCGAGGGGGTGGACTGGTTGATCGCGCCGTGACCGATGTCCGACTTCGGGGTCGTCGCGCGTTCTGTGCGACGGAGGACCCGATGGAGGTCGGAATCCGCGAGCTCGTGTGCTTGATGACCGTGTTCGGGGTGTTCGCCACCAGCGGCAGCGTGATCACGCTGTCGGTGTTCGGCCGCCGCCGCCGCTGATCAGGCGCGCAGGTCCTCGGTCCAGTTCGACACGGCGCGGGACTCTGCGTCGTGACGCTCGTCGCGCTCGGTCTCGGCCAGCGCGTCGCGGTACCACTGCGACATCGACGGCAGCGCGCGCAGGCGGGCGGCGTACGCGAGGGACGCGGGATCGAGCTGGAGGCCGTAGGTCTGGATCCGGAACGCGACGGGAGCGAAGAACGCGTCGACGGCGCCGAACGTGGGACCCGCGAGGAACGGGCCACCGAACTGGTCGAGTGACGCGCTCCACAGCTCGGACAGGCGATCGAGGTCGGCGCGGACGGGACCCGGGTCGATGGTGGCGCGGATGCCGCAGTTCATGGAGCAGCGGCTGCGCAGGGCGGTGAAGCCGCTGTGCATCTCTGCGGCGGCGCTGGTGGCCCACGCGCGCGCGACGGGGTCGGTGGGCCACACGCCGGGGTGGCGCTCGCCGAGGTACAGCGCGATGGCGAGGGAGTCCCACACCCGGATCGGGCCGTCGTGCAGGCACGGGACGAGGCCGGAGGGCGAGAACGCGCGGAAGTTGGAGCCGAACGGGACGAGGCGCTCCTCGAACGGGATGGCGAGCTCGCGCATCAGGACCCACGGGCGCAGGGACCAGGACGAGTAGTTCTTGTTCGCGACGAACAGGACCACGAGGACCTCCTGGGGCAGTGTCACCCGGGGGGAGGACGGG
>JBEBJC010000190.1:0-11458 GCA_040080105.1 Myxococcota bacterium | reverse complement strand
GATCCCGTTCGCCGAGCAGTTTCGCCGGGTGCTGTTCGGCGCCCTGATCAAACGGCGCGGAGAAGTCAGGGCGACGCAAGATCTCCGGCGCCTCGGTGACGTCGCCCGCCTCGCGGGGGTCTTCTCGGCCACGATGCTCGCACCGATCGCATTCCTCGCGTTCCTGGCGCTGTCGAGCGTCCGCTCGGAGGAGCTGTCCCTCGACGCGGACCTCCAGAGCCGCGGGCGAGGGCTGACCGACCAGCTGCAAGACGAGCTCGACGAGAAGTTCGGAAGGTTCGAGGCCGCGGTTCGAGAGCGACTGCGCCGGAGCGAGTCCCCGGCGGCGAACCTCGGGGAGCTCTCGCCGTACCTGCGGGCGGTGTTCCGGTTCGACGGAGACGGCCAGCTCGCCGCGCCGTTCCTGATCGAGCCGCGCGACCTGCCCCAGCCGCCGCTCGGGTGGCATCGGGCCGCGCGGGCCGCGCGCGCGCTCGAGGCCTCCGACCCGGCGCGGGCCAACGACGCGTGGAGGCGGGCGCGCGAGCTCACGGTCGACCCGGTGGCGGTGGGTGAGTCGATGCTCGGGGAGGCCCGCACGTCGCCGCCGTTCCGCGCCACGGTGATCCTGGCCGACCTGTACTCGGACCACGCGCTCGACCGCGACCAGCGGGGGTTCCGGTTCGGCGACCTCGCCCGGCTCGAGCTGGCCCGGATCCGGTACGGGACGGGGAGCGACAGCTCCGCCGCCGACGCGGTGCTGATCGACCTGGTGGACACGATCCTCGCCAGCCCGTGGACCATCGGGCGCGAGGGGGAGCCCGCGGTGGTGCGCGACGCGCTGCGCACCCTCGAGGGGCGCGCCGACCCCGACTGGATCGCCCGCTCGCGCAGCCGGCTCAACGAGCTGCACGCCCAGCTCAACTGGGCCGAGCTCGTCCGCGACGAGATCGAGCTCGTGTACAGCCGGGTCCCCGAGGGGGAGTTCCGGTACGTGGGCGCGCGGTTCGACTCGCCGGCGGTGTGGGCGATCGTGCGCTCCGGCGAGTCCACCTACACGTTCTCGTTCTCGGCGCCCGAGCTGTTCGACGACCTCGAGGCCAGCGTGCTGAAGGCGACCGAGATCGACCGCGACCTGACCGCGGCGCTGTACGTGGCGGAGGAGCCTCCGAACACCGCGTTCTCCGCCCGTCCGCTCGGGCCGTGGTTGCCGGTGGCCACGCTGGCGGTGTCGCCGAAGGACCCGGCGGCGCTCGAGCGCAACAAGTCGCGCCGGATCGTGGTGCGGGTCGCGATCGTGTTCACCGCGGTGTTCATCGCGGTCGCCGGCGCGTTGTGGATCACCCGGATCGTGGCGTGGGAGGTCGAGACCGCCCGGCAGCGCGCCGACTTCGCCGCGAACGTCAGCCACGAGCTGCGCTCGCCGATCACCCAGATCCGGCTGAAGGGCGAGGCGCTGCAGCTCGGGCTGGTCGATCCGGGCGACGACATGCAGCAGCACTTCGACGCGATCGTGCGCGAGTCGGAGCGGCTGTCGCGGCTGGTGGACAACGTGCTCGACTTCGCCGCGATCGAGCGGCGGGCCAAGCGGTACCAGCTCCGCCCCGACGACCTGTCCACGGTGGTGAGCGGCGGGGTCGAGTCCGGCCGGGCGGCGTTCGAGGCCGCCGGGTTCACCGTGGAGCTCGACCTGCCCGACCAGCTGCCCCCGCTGTGGCTCGACCGAGACGCCATCGGGCAGGTGATGACCAACCTGCTGTCGAACGCGCTGAAGTACGGCGCGGAGGGCAAGTGGGTCGCGGTCCGGCTGGTCGCGCGGACCGACTCGGTCGAGCTGTCGGTGGCCGACCGCGGCTGCGGGATCTCGGCGGCCGAGCTGCCGCACGTGTTCGACGACTTCTTCCGCTCGGCGGACCCCCGGGTCCGCAGCACGAAGGGCACCGGGATCGGGCTCGCCATCGTGCGGTACATTGTCGAGGCGCACGGCGGAACCATCCGCGTGGACAGCACGCTCGGACGCGGCGCCCGGTTCGTGGTTCAACTGCCGTTGGAGCCCCCCGAGGGGGCGGGAGTGCGAAGCTGATGCCCCGGATCCTGTTCGTCGAGGACGAGGTCGCGCTGACCGACACCATCACCCGGTTCTTCCAGCGCGAGGGCTACGAGGTGTTGACCGCACGCAGCCTGACCGAGGCGGTGGACGCGTACGCGCGGTTCCCGCCCGACGCGGTCGTGCTGGACGTGATGCTGAACGAGGGCCCCGAGCCCGAGCGCAGCGGGTTCGACGTGTGCCGGGCGCTGCGCGACGCCGAGTACGACGGACCGGTCCTGTTCGTCACCGCCCGGACCTCCGAGCAAGACAAGCTGCTCGGGTTCGAGCTCGGCGCCGACGACTACGTCACCAAGCCCTTCTCGCTGCTCGAGCTCAAGGCACGGGTGCAGGCGGTGCTGCGGCGCACCGGCGGGGCGAAGTCGGTGTTCAAGTTCGGCCCGGTCGAGGTCGACCTCGACAACTACGTGATCCGCCACGGCGACGGCGAGGAGCGGCTGTCGAACCGCGAGCAGGAGCTGCTGCGGTACCTGATCGAGCACCGCGGCAAGGTGCTGCCGCGGAGCGAGCTGCTCACCGGGATCTGGCGGTACTCGCCGAACGTGACCACCCGCACGGTCGACACCCACATCCTCAACGTGCGGAAGAAGCTCCGCGACGACGCAGGCCGCCCGCTGTTCATCGAGACCCTGCACGGGGTGGGATACCGGTTCATCGCGCAGGAGGGCTGAAGTGCTGGTGGGCGTCGCGAGCGCGTGGGCGGGTGACCTCGACACGCGGGTGTCGCTGTACGAGGGGCTGCTCGACGGGGCCCGCGGCGACACCGAGCTCGCGGTGGCCCGGTACACCGAGCTGTCGCGCACGTTGCCCGACGACGACCGCTCGCTCGGCGACGCGCTGTACTGGCTCGGCCACGGGATGTACGACCTGGGCAGGACCGAGGACGCTCGCCAGGCGCTGATCGACGGGATCCGCACCGGCACCTGCAGCAAGTGCCGCGACCTGCTCGAGCGGCTCGAGCTCGACCAGTCGGCGGTGACGACCACGCCGACGTTGTGGTCGTTCGAGGCCGGCAACCCGTCGATCTTCCACCCGTGGCGGGTGCAGGAGGAGACCCGGCGGATCGCGGTCGCCGCGGGTCCGGACGGCGACGCGGCGCTCGCGTGGACCACCGAGGCGCGCCTCGGCGACCCCGACCTGCTGGTGATCGGCCTGCGCGACCCCACCCCTCCACCCGAGAGCCTCCGGTTCGACGTTCGGTCCGACCTGCTCGACGCCGCGATCGGCACCGTGGTGGAGGACGTCCACGGGCGACGGTTCACCACCGGGGCGCCGTCGGTGGTGCTCCACGGCACGTCGCGGCGGATGGTGGTGCCGTTCGCGTCGCTGGTGCCGCTCGACGACGGGCCGCCGCTCGACCCGTCCGAGCTGGTGCTGGTGTCGATCGTGGACCGGACCCGGTCCGGGGTGAATCGGCTGTGGCTCGACGACGTGGAGATCCGATGACCCTGTGGTTGGCGTGGGCGGCGTGTGACGGCGGTGAGGGGCCCCCGGCGCCGATCGTCGCCGAGGTGACCTGCGCGCCCACCGACAACGCGCTGCGGTTCCGGTGCGCGGTCGACACCGACGGGCCCACGACCTGGGTCGTGTACCGGGGCGACGCCGCGGTGCGCCGGTTCGAGACCGACGGGTCCGCGGTCGGCGTGTGGGGGCTCGCGCCAGAGGCCGAGCACCGAGTCGAGGTGCTGGTGGCCGGGGAGAAGGTCGGCGAGACCACGCTGACCACCGGCGCGCTGCCGGCGGTGGTCGAAGACCTCGTGTTCACCCCGTTCGGCGCGCCCGGGACCGTCGAGCAGTTCGCGATCCAGTACCGGTGCGGCCTCGACGCAGGGCTCGCGCTGTTCGACACCGCCGGCACCGTGTTGTGGTACGAGCCGCTCGAGATCCACCCGAGCCCCGGCGGCGCGGGCCCGGTCGACGGGATCGTCGGGTTCGACTGGTCGGCCGACGACGCGATCGCCGCGGTGCTCGACGGGGACCGGGTGAGGCGGTTCGATCCGATGGGTGAGCTCCAGTTCGAGGTGCAGGGGTTCGACCCACCGCTCCACCACGACGTGATGGTGCACGGCGACCGGGTGGTCGCGCTGTTCGCGTACGAGCAGGACGGGCGGGTGCTCGACGGGTGGATCGTGCTCGACGCCGCGGGAGCGGTGGCGGCGGAGTGGCGCCTCGGCGACGCGGTGCCGATCAGCGG
This sequence comes from Myxococcota bacterium, assembly GCA_040080105.1. GTDB lineage: Bacteria > Myxococcota_A > UBA796 > UBA796 > JACKER01. Next base: position 7,178 of record JBEBJC010000190.1, on the reverse strand, counting down.
CACCGGCGGCGGGGGGCCGTTCTGGGAGGGCGTGTGGCCGGACGCCACCGACTGGTCCCACAGCAACGGCCTGTCGCCCGACGGTCCCGAGCACCTGCTGCTGTCGAGCCGGTGGCAGAGCGCGGTGCTGCGGATCGTCGCCGACCCCGCCAGCGCCGAGTTCGGCGCGGTCGACTGGGTGCTGACCGGCGCCGACACCGACCTCGACAGCGACTTCACCTGGTCGGACGGGGGCGGGTTCGTGGGCCAGCACCACGCGACCCGGCGCGCGAACGGTGGGGTGGCGGTGTTCGACAACGCCGCGGGCGACGCCGACAGCCGCGCGTTGTTCGTCGACCTCGACGGCGACACCGCCCGCGAGGCGGCGGCGTGGTCGATGGGGCGCCACTGCGGCGTGATGGGCGGGGCGTACGAGCTGCCGAACGGCGGGGTGTTCGCGACCTGCAGCACGTCGTCCGGGGTGGCGGAGTTCGCGCCCGGTCAGGCCGAGATGGTGTTCGGCGGCGGGTTGTTCTGCGGCGCGACCCCGATGCCCGCGCTCAACCGTGCGCGCCCGGTGACGCTGCCTCGCTGACCAGCGCCTGGTGGACCGCCCGCACCGCCGCGCCGATCGCGTCGCGCGGGACCTCCCACCACGCGAGGTCGCCCTCCGCGCCGTGCGCCGCTACCGGCACCGCGGCCGCACCGAGCGCGACCGTGCCCCGGAGCACGTCGGCCGGGCGCTCCCCCAACGACGAGCCCACCGCGGTGACCACCGCGATCGGGCGGACCGCCCACGCCGCGGGCAGCGCCCCGTGTGAGTTGCGCACGTCGACGTGCACCACCGGACCGACCCGCCGGCGCACCCGCCCGCCGCCGGCGGCCAGCACCGCCACCGCGTCGGCGTCGGTCGGGGCGAGCGCGATCTCGACCAGCTCGGCGTCGCCGGTCACCGCAACCGCGCCCCTGCCCGGGCCCGGGGTGGTGGTGATCCGGGTGCCCGAGCCGGGCCCGAACGTGCTCGCCGCCACCAGATCGACGCCATGATCGCGGGCGTACCGGACCGCGTCCTCGAACAGCACCTTCGCGCCGCCCCGCGCGAGCGCGAGCGCCTCGGCGAGCGACAGGTGGTCGAGCTTGACCGCCTCCGGCACCTGGCGCGGGTCGGCGCTCCACACCCCGTCGACGTCGCTGCAGATCTCGGCGTACTCGGCGCCCAGCGCGGCTGCCAGCACCACCGCGGTGGTGTCGGACCCGCCCCGCCCGAGCGTGGTCACCTCGCGCGCCCGGCTCACGCCCTGGAAGCCGGCGACGATCGCGACCTCCCCCTGCTCCAGCACCGCGCGCAGCCGCTCCGGCCTCACTTCGACCACCCGCGCGTCGGCGTGGGACTCGTCGGTCACGATCCCCACCTGCGACCCGGTGAGCGAGCGGGCGGGCACGCCCCGGTCGCGCAGACACATCGCGAGCAGCGCCATCGACACGCGCTCGCCGACCGAGATCAACATGTCGAGCTCGCGGCGGTCGGGCCGGGTGGCCACCTTGTTCGCGAGCGCGATCAGCTCGTTGGTGGTGTTGCCCATCGCCGACACCACCACACACAGCGCGGTGCCGTCGGCGCGCGCCCGCGCCACCCGATCCGCCACCCCGCGGATCCGATCGATGTCCGCCACCGACGAGCCGCCGTACTTCTGCACCACGATCCGCACCGGTCCTCCGTGGGTCCTCTTTCACCGGGGATTCACCTCGCGACCACTCGGCGTCCGATCGGTGGCGTTCCGATGTCGGCGGGTGTGTTACATCCGCTCGTCCCCCGGGGTTCGATTGCTCAAGCACTTCTTGAATCCGCCGAACTGGTTCACCTCCGCGAGCATCTTCTGCTCGGTCTACGCGATGTCGCTGTTGATGGCCGAGCCCGACCCGAGCCCCGCCACCCTGTCTCGGGCGTGTGTGCTGGTGATCTTCGGCGGGATCTTCGACCTGCTCGACGGGCGGGTGGCCCGCATGACCAACCGGTTCACCGAATTCGGCGTCCAGCTCGACTCGATCGCCGACGTGATGGGCTTCGGCCTGGCGCCGGCGATGATCGCGTGGGCGTGGGTGCTCAAGGACCTCGGTCCGATCGGGGTCGCGATCACGTTCTGGTACGTGCTCGCGGCCGCGTTCCGGCTGGCCCGGTTCAACTGCAACACCACCAACAGCACCTGGTCGCTCGACGGGCACACCCAGGGCCTCACCACCACCATGGCTGGCGGATCGCTGGTCACGTTCGTGTGGGTGGCCAACGGGTACGGCGCCGAGTGGCTCGCCGCGCGCGGCACCAACCTCGGGCTCGAGGCGGCGGCGCTGGTCGTCGGCCTCGGCGTGTTGATGGTGAGCTCGATCCCGTTCCGCTCGTTCAAGGACCTGCGTCAGAACCGCAGGGCGCGGCGGATGCTCGCCGGGTTCCTCGCCTCGTGCCTCGCGGGCGCGGTGGTGCTCGACCCGAGCATGTGGTGGGGCGTGGGCGCGGCGCTGTACCTCACGGTGGGCCTGGTCGACGGCGTGGTCACCGCGATCTGGTTCTCGCGCACCGCGCTGTTCGACACCGACGACGGCGGGCTCGAAGACGTGTGGACCGAAGAAGAGGACCCGGCGCTCGATCCGCGGTCGTGAGGCCCGGTCACCCCGGCGCGCTCACCCCGGCGCGCTCACCCGGTGGCGGTGAGGCGCCGAGGCGGAGCGGCGTCGGCGGAACCGCCCTCCACCCGGAACCGCGACACCGACTTCGCGATCGAGCGGGCGCGCTCCGCGAGCTCGGTCGCGCCCGACGACGACTCCTCGGCGTTCGCGGCGGCTTGCTGGACCACGTTGTCCATCTGGTTCACCGCGCGGGTGACCTCCTCCACCCCGCGGGCCTGCTCCTCACTGGCTGCGGCGATGTCGGCGACGATCCGGGTCACCTGCTCCACCGCGCCGACGATCGACTGCAGCTGCTCGGCGACCCGCGCCGACAGGTCCTGCCCGTCGTTCGCGAGCTTCACCGAGCCGTTGATCAGCGCCTCGGTGCGGGCGGCGGCCTCGGTGCTGCGCAGCGCCAAGCTGCGGACCTCGTCCGCGACCACCGCGAACCCGCGGCCCGCCTCACCGGCGCGCGCCGCCTCCACCGCGGCGTTCAGCGCGAGCAGGTTCGTCTGGAACGCGATCTGGTTGATGTTCTTGATGATCTCGGCGGTGTTGACGGCCGACGCGCGGATCTCCCCCATCGCGCCCACCATCTGGTGCACGATCCGGTCGCCTTCGGTCGCCGCCTGGTGCGCGTCCGACGCGAGCGACCGCGCGGTGCGGGTGCTCTCGGCGTTGCGTCGGGTCATCCCCGAGATCTGCTCCATCGACGCGGCGGTCTGCTCGAGCGCCGCGGCCTGCTCCGACGCCCCGCTGGCGATCGAGCGGCTGCTCTGGCGGATCTGGTCCGCGGCGCGCGCCACCGAGGCAGCCCCCGAACCGATCGTGTGGATCGGGCGCCCGAGGGTGTCGACCGTCCGGTTCAACCCGTCGATCAGCCGCGCGTAGGCGCCGACCACGTCGTGCGCCTCGGCGCGCGCTCCGAGGTTGCCGCGGCCCACTTCGTCGACCACGTGCTCCACCGCCCCGACCAGCGTGGTCAGCGCGCCCTGGGTGCGGCGAAACGCGGCCGACAGGCGCTCGAGCTCGGTGATCGAGCTCGTCGGCAGGTCGGTGAACTCGCCGATGGCGAGGGCGTCCGCGACCTCCGCGACCTTCAGCGTGTCGCCCATCAACCACCTGGACAGCGCCCCGCTCACCCCGAGCGCGCCGACCGCGCCGAGGATCGCCACCCACAGCTGCACCTGCCGCGCCCGCTCCCCGCTGGCCACCGCCTCCGCGCGGGTGGAGTCGACCTCGGCCGAGATCGCGTCGCTCAACGCCTCGTTCGCCTCTTCCAACGCTCCGAACGCCTTGTCGAACGGGGCGAACTGGAGCGCCGCGGCGGCCGGATCCTCACTGGCGAGCCGCGCGAGCGCGTCGGCGGCGGCGAGGTACGCGTCGAGCGCCGGCCTGGCCTCGTCGAGCAGCCCGCGGAGCTCGGGGCCGAGCGGGAGCTCGGCGTTGGCGTCCATCACCCGGCGGAACCACGCCGAGTGCTCCTTCAGGTCCGCGAGCGCCGGCTGAATCCCCGACGGGGCGTGCTCCGCCGCGAAGAACACCGCCAACACGTCGCCGCGGATGCCGTCGTGCATCATGTCGCCCTCGAGGTGGTTCCTCAGAGCCTCCGAGGTCACCGCCATCCGCTCACGGGCGTCGGAAGCCGCGGCGTGCTGACGCCAACCGACCGCGCCACCCACGGTGAACAACACCGCAGAGCTCACCGCCGAGGCCATCATCAAGGTGCGAATCGAGGTCGCCATGTCCGTCCCGGTTCGAGGTCGTGGACCTCACCGCTCGGATCGGATCCCCCCGAGTTGAGGCGTCACTCTTGTTCGGCGGCCTGCTCATCGAGTGCTTCCCGCCAACCACGCGCCCGATCGAGCATCTCGGCTCGCTCCGGACTTCCCTCCGGCAGCTGCTTGGCGGCGATCGCCAGCGCCAACACCGCCCGGGCGGTGTCGTCCCGGTCCTGGTAGGTCTGCGCGAGGTGCGACCACAGCGCCGCGTCGAGCGGGACCGCCTCGGTCGGCAGCTGCGCGTGCGCCAACAGCAGCTCGAAGTTCGGGGTCGAGGTGTCGCGGTGCAGGTTCAGCGGCGCCGAGTACTCGATCGCCATGTTGTCGTCGGTGTTCAGCCGCACGTCACCAGCGAGCTCGAGCACCGCCTCCCGGTCGAGCTGGTACAGCGCGACGATGTCCATCGGGCCGTTCACCTTCACCCGCTGCAGCACCGCCGCGACCTTCGGGTATTTGTACAGGTTGGCGGCGTTCGCCGGGCTGGGGACGAGCGGCGACTCGCTGCCCACCAGGACCAGGTCGGCGTCCTGGATCGTCGCGTACACCAAGACGTGTGGGTACACCGACGCGAACGTCGCCAGCAGCGTGCGCAGGTCCTTCGTGTCCATCCCGTACATCTGCACCCACTGTGACCACACGCCGCCCGGCTTGAGCCGCGTCTTCCCGACCTCGAGGAACTCCTTGGTGAACAGGTTCGCCACGCCCGAGATCCACGGGTTGGGCGGCTCGCTCACGATGACGTCGTACGAGGCCGGGGCGGCCAGCAACACGCTGTTCCGACCATCGTTGGTGATCAGGTTCAACCTGGGATCGTCGAGTACGTCCCAGTTGTGCTCCCCAAAGTACCGCGCGGCCTTCTCGATCGCCGGCTCGAGCTCCACCACGTCCAGCCGATCGATCGCGTCGACCTGCGACACGGCGCCGGCGGTGATCCCGCTCGCGAGTCCGATCACGAGCACGTCGCTCGGGTCCTCCACGAACTGCATCGGGAGCAGACTGCACAACACCTGGGTCGGCAGGTCGGTGCTGGTGGACGCGTCCACCTTTCCGTTGTTCGCCAGCCACATGTTGTCGGTGTCGATGTTCTTCGCCACCGTCACCACCGACGACAGGCCCTCCTCGTAGAACACCAGCGCGTACTCCTCCACCGAGAAGTTCATGATGCCCTGGCGGGAGTGGTCCTCGAAGTGCGACACGTAGTGGTACATGCCGGCGGTCATCAACATCGGGTCCCACGGCGGGCGACCCGCGGCGAACACCAACAGCAGCGCCCCGATCCCGCCGATCGCCGGCAGGCCGAACCGACGGTTGCCCGACCGCCACACCAACAGCGCGGCCGCCACCAGCTCGGCCGCCGCGGCGACGAAGATCGTGCCCTGCACCATCACCGAGGGGAGCAGGACCATCCCGGCCAGGAACGCGCCCAGCACCCCGCCGAGGGTGTTCGCGCCGTACACCCGCCCGACTGGGCCGCCGAGCGCGTCGGGCCGGCCGATCGCCGCGCGCACCGCCACCGGGAAGTGCATGCCCATCAACACCGCGGGCGGGGTCATGATCAGCCCCGCGATCAGCAGCGACACCGCCCACACCACCTTCGGGTGGTCCTCCGCGCCGAGCCAGTCGAACACCCAGACGTACCAGAACGGCAGCTCCGGGTACAGGTACATCAACAGGTACGACACCAGCGCGATGCTGACCTCGATCGCGGCGAAGCCGAGCAGGACCCGCTCGGTCCCGCCGTTCGCCATCCACCGGTCGGCGAGCGGACCGCCGAGCTTCCCGCCGATCGCGATGCCGACCAGGAACGCGAGCAGCATCACCGAGAACGTGTACGCGGAGGCGCCGAGCATCAGCGCGAGCAGCCGGGTCCATGCGACCTCGTACACGAGGGCGGAGAAGCCGGCGAGGCCGATCGCGGCGAGCACGACGGGCAGGATCCGGTCGACCTGGTCGGCCAGCTTCAGGTCGTCGGTGACCGGCATCTCTTCGCCGGCGAACCGGTCGAGCAGCACCGCCGACGCGCCGAGCAGCAGGTTCGCTGCGGCGGCCGCCCCGGTCGTGGCGAACATCCCGATGCCGGGCAGCAGCACGAACCCACACAGGAACGTGCCGAGCACCGCCCCCGCCGTGTTCACGGCGTACAAGGTGCCGATCCGGTCGCCGGCCGACCCGAGGCGCCAGGTGGCGAACCGGGCGAGCAGCGGCAGGGTGGCGCCCATCATCGCGGTGGGGGCGAGCAGCAGCGCGCCGACGAGCACGAACTGCACCAGCCCGTACGCCACCGGGCCGGGTTCGGTGGCGCGCCAGAACGCGAGGTACAGCGGGGTGACGCCGCGCAGCAGCACCGGGAACAGCAGCGCGAACAGGCCGATGCCGACCTCGAGCCAGCCGTACCACTGGAGCGGACGGCGGACCCGATCGGCGTACCGACCACCCGCGAACCCTCCGAGCGCGAGCCCGCCCATGAACGCGGCCAGCACGGTGGAGATCGCGAACGTGGAGGTGCCGAACACCAGCTCGAGCTTGCGTACCCACAGCGTCTGGTAGGTGAGCGCGGTGGCGCCCGACACGAAGAACAGCGCGAGCAACCAACCGAACGCCCGCTGCCTCGTACCGGCCGCCTCGCTCGTGAACCCATCGACTCCGCCGCCCATCAGGCCCCCACGGACGGGGAAGGTAGCCCCGGCGGGTGAGGCGGGCACGTGCGCGGGGCCGAAAAGACGCTATGCTGCGAGCACCCTCCCCCACCCCCTCCCG
>JBEBJC010000189.1:0-11460 GCA_040080105.1 Myxococcota bacterium | reverse complement strand
GCGCACCCGTCGAGCGCGAGCTCGATCGCCTCGCGGTCCGCGAGCGGGCCGAGGCGGCGCACCGCGTCGGCCCCCATCGGGGTCCGCGCGCAGCCGGCCCACGCCTCCACCACCACCGGCCAGTCCAAGCCGGCGCGGGTCGCTCCACCGAGGTCCATACGGGTGCTTAATCGCCACGCCGCCAGCCGTCCTCTCAAGCGGGGGCCGGGTGTACCGAAAGGGGGTTCATGCACAGGGACGATCCGCAGGCCGAGCTCCTGCGTCGCTGGTTCCGCGACCTCCCGCTCGAGCACCCGGTGGTGGCCGCGTTGTTCGACATCGCGCTGCAGAAGGCGCGCGCCCGGTCCACGGGGCCTGCGCCCATGAGGCAGAAGTGAACGGCGCCGCCGAGCTGGTGGCGTCCGCGTCGGACCTCGCGGCGCTCCCGTCGAGCTACGTCCGGCTGACCCGCGCGCTCGAGGCGCCCGGCGCCACCGCCGAGCAGATCTCGGGCGCGGTCCGCCTCGACCCGGCCCTCACCGCGCGGCTGCTCCGGCTGGTGAACAGCCCGGCGTACGCCCCCAAGCGCCCGGTGGAGTCGATCGCCCACGCGGTGTCCCTCGCCGGGACCTCGCTGATCAAGCGGCTCGCGCTCGCCACCAGCATGGTGCGCCTGTTCAAGGGGTTGCCGGAGAACCTCGTGAACATGCGCTCGTTCTGGACCCACTCGGTCGCGGTCGCGATCGGCTCGGGGGCGCTCGCGGCGCGGATGAAGAACGGGCCGCGTGGCGACGGGGTGTTCGTCGGCGGGCTGTTGCACGACCTCGGGACCCTGCTGCTGTGCCTGAAGTGCCCGAACGAGGTGCGCCAGATCCTCACCGACGCCGACCAACGCCAGATCCCACACGACCAGATCGAGCGCGAGATCCTCGGCTTCTCCCACGCGGACGTGGGGGCGCAGCTGCTGCTCGCGTGGGGGCTGCCGCCGCAGATCGTCGCCGCGGCGGCGTGGCACCCCTCGCCCTCGCGCACCCCGACCGACCTGCGCCCGGTGGTGGACCTGGTTCACCTGGCCGACGTGATGGCGAGCGCGCTCCAGATCGGAGGCGCCGGCGAGCGCGCGGCGCACCGGATGGACCTGGCGGCGCTCGAGCGCACCGGGCTCGGCCCGGAGGACTTCCGCGTGGCCGCCGAGCAGGTCGAGCTGCAGGTCAGCCACGTGGTGGACGCGATGGTGTCCTGACCCGCGCTACGGCGACGGCGGGCGCACCGGGATCGGGGCCCGCGCGGCCCGCAACATCCGATCGATCGCGGTCGGGTCGGGGGTGCGCGGTACCAGCGGCGGGGCGGCCTCGGCGCGACCCGCGACGAACGCGCGGTTGCGGATCCACCGGTCCTGTCCGCCGCCCGGCTCGCGGATGAACGTGAGATCGTACGGCTCACCGTCGACGAACACGTACCACACGTCGGTCGAGCCGGGGACGAGGTTCGGGTCGACCACCAGCCCGTAGTCGGTCAGCACCGGCGCGTCGATCGTGAGCCCGTAGGTGCCGCCCGCCGCGACGGTCAGCTCGCCCACGTTGTACGGGTCGAGGTAGCTCCCGACGTGGGAGCCGAGGTCGGTCAGGTCGAGCGCGGGCCCGGTGTAGCTCGACGGCGCCGGCAGCGGGTCGACCAGGGTGCGGATCAGCGCCTCGGTGGTCTGGGGCCAGTAGTCACCGTACCCGCTCGACAAGATCGAGAACGCCTTGCCCTGGTCGGGCAACATCACCAGCACGGAGGTGAACGACAGCGTGTTGCCGCCGTGCTCCCACACCCGGATCGGGTACCAGCCGTCCGACAGCGGGTACAGGTCCCACACGAACTCGCCGTACCCGTAGGCCATGTGGCCGTCGTAGTACGCGGTGTCGACGTGAGGGGTGGTGATCGCGACGCGCGCCGTGTCTCCGAGGATCGCCGGGTCGCCGCTCATCAGCAGCTCGGCCCACCGGGTCATGTCGGTCGGGGTGGACCACGCGAGCCCAGCCGGCCGCGCCGACGCGGGGTCGGTCACGTCGATCAGCCGCACCGGGCCGGTCTCGTAGCTCGCGATGTCGATCCCGTACGACTCGGACACCTCGGGGGCGCCGTTCACGTCGACCTTGCGGATGTACGACCGGGTCATGCCGAGCGGCTCGAACAGCTCCTGCTCGAGGATGTCGGGCCACATCCGCCCGCCCGGATCGAACGACTCGGTGACCAACCCGGCGAGGGTGAAGTTCGGGTTCGAGTAGTTCCAGAACTCGCCGCCGGGGTTCATCGGGTACAAGAACGGCGCGACGAAGTCGTAGTGCCACGCGGCGAGCTCGGCGTCGTCGGCGATCCCGGCCCAGTCCACGTAGTCGACCGGTCCGCCCTGGTGGGACAGCAGCTGGTGCAGCGTGGTCGCCTCCGACCACGACGGGTCGACCGCGAACGAGAACGGCAGCACGTCGCCGACGGTGTCGTCGAGTGAGTACAGCCCCTGGTCGACCTGCTGCAGCATCAGCGCCGAGGTCAGCTGCTTGGTGGTGCTGCCGATCATGAACACGGTGTCGGGGGTCACCGCGACCTCGGCGGTGTTCGACGCGGTGCCGAACCCCTCCTGCCAGGTCCACGCCCCGTCCTCCCACACGGCGATCGACACCCCGATCGCGAGGTTCTGCTCGAGCTCGGCGGCGACCAGGTCGACGATCGGGTCGAACTTCGGGTCGCGGTACGAGGGGGTCGGGCCGACGACGCCGCCGGTGTCTCCGGTGCCGGTGGGGCCGGGCGGAGAGTCGGTGTCGATCGTATCGACGGTGTCCGACGTGTCCCCGGTCGGGGGGGTTCCGCTGTCGGGCGTCGACTTCTCCCCCTCACATCCGGCGAGCGCGAGCAGCGAGACGATGGCGATGAGCTTCACACGACCTCCCGTCCGTTGGACACCGGACGACCATGGTCACGGAGGCGCGACGAACAACCGGGCCACACACATTTCGTCGTCGGTCGACTCTCCCCACCAAACGTCGGTCGCGGTCGGGTTGTCGAAGGTGCAGCTCAGGCGCAGCTCGTCGTCGGGCAGGAGCAGGAACGGGTCGGTGAACCAGTAGGTGAGCTGCCAGTCGTAGTCCCACGCGGGGATGTCGACCAGCACGGTGTGCTCACCGTCGCGGACCACCTCGAGTGAGATCGCCACCCCGTACGCGTGCATGTGCGGCAGCACCCAGTACGCCACCAGGCCGCCCGACGCGTCGATCACCGTGCCGGCCTCGTGCTCGACCGTGGTCTTCATCTTCTGCGTCACCACCTCACCGGCCGGCGCCGCCACCCCGAGGTGCAGGCCCCAGTCGGGGTGGGTGACCTTGATCTCGCCGGCCGGGGCCCGCACCGAGGCGGCGGTGGACAGGGCCACGGTGGTCTGGTCGGCCCCGGACGGCGCGGCGGCGAAGTAGTGCGACTCGAGCACGATCTGCGCCTCGGGCGGCACGTCGATCCCCGCCGCGTCGGGGAACACCGCGGCGCCGCGCCCCGGAAGCCACCCGCCCAGCACCTTGGTTTGGCCGGGGAACGCCGCCAACGTGATCACCGAGCAGTCGAACCCGGGCCCCGGGTCGAGCGCGTCGGCGGTGAGCGGGTCGTTCGCCGGATCGTCCGGCACGATCGCGGTGAGCAACAGGTGATGCGCGACCGCGAGGTTCGACGGGGTGATCTCGACCCCGGTGACGTACCGCTCGACCAGCGCGCTCCGCTCGAGCACGAAGCAGCGGTGCTCGTCTCCGAGCGGCTCGTACGGCGCCTCCATCCGCAGCGTCGCGTCGACCTCGGGCAGGTGGGACACCCGCTCCGGCACCAGCGCCGCGTCGGGGTCGGCGTCGCCGAGGGGGGCGCCCGCGGCGGCCCACGTGGTCAACCGGCCGATCGCCGTGGGATCGAGCGACGGGTCGTCGAGGTACGTCAGGTCGGCCGGCCCGGCGGGCCACGGCGGCATCCGGTGTGCCGTGACCGCGGAGGCCACCCGATCGGCCTGCGGCGCAGCCTCGCGCCAGGTGGTCAGCGGGAACGCGAGCCCAGCGCGGTCGTGGCACCCCACGCACCCCACCAGGTCCGGCGCCACGTCGGCCCAGGTCGGGCCGTCCTCCGCGACGGAGCTCACCGGTACGGGGCCGGTACAGCCGAGCCACAAGGTCCACATGGGCGCCACGATACCCCGGCGGGGCACGGTTCGTGCAGCCGATCGGCGCGAGGAGGTCGTGATGAGGGTCAGCGAGCTGATGACCGACCCCGTCGTGTCGGCCGGACGGAACGACACGCTGGACGCCGCGTACGAGGCGATGTTGGACGGCGGGTTCCGGCACCTGCCGGTCACCGACGGCGACGGTGAGCTGGTGGGCGTGTTGTCCCAGCGCGACATCGCGGCGCGGCTCGGCCCGTTCGTCCGCCAGGACATGGTCGCCCAGACCGAGCGGCTGGAGCGGTTCACCGTCGGCCAGGCGATGAGCGAGGTGGTCGACACGATCGACCCCGACGACCCGGTGCAGCTCGCGGCCGAGATCCTGCTGGAGCGCAAGATCTCGTGCCTGCCGGTGGTGGAGGGAACCCGCCTGGTGGGGATCGTCACCGAGTCCGACTTCGTGCGGCTCGCGCTGCGGATGCTCGAAGACGGGTGAACCCGCCCTCCGCGGCGTGCGAAACCGCACGCCCGAGATACCCGGGCCCCCGGAGGGCCGATGGCGAGCACCGAGACCCGGTGGGCCGAGCTGATGGTGGAGACCCGGGCCGCGCAGCGCCTGACCGAGGTGGCCGCGGTGCTGACCTGGGATCAGCAGACGTACCTGCCCCCCGACGGCGGGGCGGTGCGGGCGGAGCAGCTCGCGGCGGTGTCGGCGCTGCAGCACGCGCGGTTCGCGTCGCCGCGGGTGGGCGAGCTGCTCGACGACCTCGCCGGCCGGCCGGACCTCGACCCGGACCGAGCGGCGGGGCTCGCGAACCTCCGGCGCGACTGGCACCGGGCGGTGGCGGTCCCGGCGGAGCTGGTGGAGCGGACGGCCCGGCTCACCGGGCTCGCGCAGCAGGCGTGGCTTGAGGCGCGCCAGCTCCGGTCGTTCGACCGGTTCGCCCCGCTGCTCGCCGAGGTGGTCGACGCGACCCGCGAGCGCGCGGCGGCGATCGACGCGAGCCGCCCGCCGTACGACGTGCTGCTGGAGGAGTTCGAGCCCGGGGCCACCGCTGCGGGGGTGTCCGCGACGTTCGCGCGGCTGCGCGCCGGCCTCGAGCAGCTGCTGGACGCGATCCGCGGGGTGGCTCCGATGCCCCCGCTCACCGGCAGCTGGTCGGTCGAGCAGCAGCGCCCGCTGTCGGACGACCTCGCAGACGCGCTCGGCTACGACCGGCGCGCCGGTCGGATCGACCTGGCGGTGCACCCGTTCACCACCTCCCTCGGGCGGCGGGACGTGCGGATCACCACCCGGGTCGACCCGAACGACCTGTCGATGATGCTCGGCGGCACGATCCACGAGCTCGGGCACGCGCTGTACGAGCAAGGGCTGCCCGACGCCGACGGCTCCGGCCTCGCGAGCGCGGCGTCGATGGGCCTGCACGAGTCCCAGTCGCGGTTCTGGGAGAACACGATCGGCCGGTCGCTGCCGTTCTGCCGGTGGTTCGAGGGCCCGCTGAAGCGGCGGCTCGGCGCCGGCGCGCCCGACGCCGAGACCCTGTACCGCGCGTCGAACCGGGTGGTCGCCGGCTCGAACCGGGTGATGGCGGACGAGGTCACGTACAACTTGCACGTGATCGTGCGGTTCGAGCTCGAGCAGGCGCTGATCGCCGGCGAGCTCGCGGTGCGCGACCTGCGCGAGGCGTGGAACGCCGCGTACCGGGCCGCGCTGGGGGTCGACCCCGTCGACGACGTGGACGGCGTGCTGCAGGACATCCACTGGTCCGGCGGCGCGTTCGGGTACTTCCCGACCTACACGCTGGGGAACCTGTACGCAGCCGCGCTCGGCCGCGCGGTGGCGACCGACCTGCCGGACCTGTGGCCGCTGGTGGAGCGAGGCGAGTTCGCCCCGATCCTCGGCTGGCTGCGCGAGCGGGTGCACCACGTGGGTCGGCGGCACACGAGCGCGGAGATCGTGCGGCGGGCCACCAACACCGGCGCGTCGGATGTCGATCCGACGGACCTCGCGGTGGACGCGCTGCTCGACTACCTGTGGCAGCGCCACGGGGCGCTGCACGGCGTCAGCCGCTGATTACCAGGACGCCTTCTTGATGCCCGGCAGCTTGCCCTCGAGGGCGAGCGTCCGGAAGGCGATCCGCGACAACATCAGCTTCCGGTACACCGCGTGGGTACGACCGGACACGATGCACCGCGTCTTCAGGCGCACGGGAGACGAGTTGCGCGGCAGCTTCGCGAGCTGCTCCCGCGCCGTCTGCCGCTCGTCTGGGGAGAGCTTGAGGTCGCGCGACTTGCGCTTGAGCTCCTCACGCCGGGCCGCGAACCGCCGGACCAGCTTCTCCCGCTTCTTCTGCCGATTGATCGAACTCGTCTTGGCCATGAGTCGAGAAACCTCTGATGCGAGACGCGCCAGTATCCGATGGCCTCCGTCGGGTCAACCGCGTTGGGCAGCCGCGATCGCGCGGTTACGTGGGCGTTCGTGCCCAGGGGAGCCTGATGAACTGGAAGGAATGGGTTCCGACGGTGGTGATCGTCGGGATCGTGATCGCGGGGATCGTGTATTGGCAGCGCGCCCCGGACTCTGCCCCTTCGGGCGTGGGCGCCCCGGCCGAGGACCGGATCCGGGCGTGCCGCGCGCTCGCCGGAGAGCCCGTCGACCGGATGCGGGCGTGCCTGGAGGAGCTCCCCAAGAGCAAGCTGTCGGATCCCGCGCAGGAGCTGCTCGAGAAGATCTCGAAGGACGGCAAGGTGCTGTCGGTGGGTCGGTTCGATCCGGGGTTCGCGGTGATGCACCTGTCGGAGACCCCCGAGCTCGAGCCCCTGCTGATGGGCACCGACGAGCAGCCGGTGGCGAAGAAGCTGCACGACCTCGGCGTGCGCGGGGTGGTGGTCTCGCGCGACCTGACCGGCGCGCTCGACCGCGACAACGTGGTGCTGGCGCGGCTCGCCCACCACGACTTCATCGAGTGGTTCCAGCTGCGGTACGTGACCGACGACCTGTTCGTGTACACGGTGCGCAACTCCCCGGCGCGGGTGCCGGTGGAGACCGGTGACCAGCTGCTGAAGGGCTTGCGGGCCCGGCTCGAGGGCCGCCCGGTCCCCCGCCAGCAGTGGACGCCCGACGCGGTGCGGATGATCGGCACGCTGCGGCTGCAGGGCAAGACCCTCGCCACCCGGCACGTGGTGATCGGCGAGGACGAGCGGCCGGCGAACGGCGCGGTCGAGCGCGCCCTCGACGACCTCGCGGGCAAGCTGTACCGCGACTGGGAGCGCAAGGTCGAGACCGAAGGGATGGGCACGCTGCGGTCGCGCCTGCCCGAGGTGCGCCTCGAGGTGCAGATCGTGATGGAGCGGGCGCCGGTCGAGCCGCGCAGCCGGTTCGCGCTGTTCGATCTGTGGGAGATGGGCGTCGACGGCATGATGTTCCGCCAGCGGGAGCCGGCGAAGGGCGAGCAGCTCGACGAGAAGTTCACCTACATGCCCGGCTCGGAGCTGTACACCCGCTCGCTGCACTCGGCCGACGAGTTCCTCCGCACCGCGGTCAAGGAGTTCGGCTGGACCGACGAGCGGCCGTGGGAGAAGGACCCCCGCACCCGGCTCGACCTGTTCCGTTCGCAGCACTTCGCCGAGTCGATCGCCGGCGGCGGCCCCGCGATCCGCCTGGTGCGCGGGATGCCCGAGGTCCCGATGGAGTGGATCACCGAGAAGCGGGTGCAGGACATGCTCGTCGCCGGCGGCGAGTGGTGGCTCGCGAACCAGTACCCGGACGGCAGCTTCGAGTACAAGTACTGGCCCGAGCAGAACCGGCGCTCGGAAGACTACAACGAGGTGCGCCACATCCTGGCCGCGCGCGACCTGGCCGACACCTGGCGGTACCGCAACGACCCGCGGTACCTGGCCGGCGCCCGCCGGTCGATGGACTGGCTGCTGCAGTACGAGATCGACGCGGCGCAGGCGGCCCAGGGCCCGCTGCCCCACCCGCCGGCGGACACGATGTTGTTCCGGTACCCGTCGCTGGCGAAGCAGACCCCCGCCGATCCGGCGAACCAGAAGCTCGGCACGGTCGCGGTCGGCCTGCTCGGGTGGATCGCGTGGGCCGAGTCCACCGGCAGCCACGCCGAAGACGCGCGGATCCGGAAGATGGCGAAGTTCGTGTCCGCGATGCAGGAGCCCGACGGGCGGTTCCGCCCGTACTTCGTGCAGAGCGGCCACGCGTACGAGAAGGAGCGCAACGACATCGTCCCCGGGGAGGCGATGCTCGCGCTCGGCGAGGTCGCCCAGTACTTCGGCGAGCCCGAGTGGGTCGCCGCGTACGACAAGTTCGTCGAGTACTACCAGCCGTGGTTCAGCTCGCGCGCGGTGCGGCGGATCAGCACCGGCCGGTGGCCGCAGGACATCTACAGCAACCAGGACCGTCTCGACCTGGTGCAGTTCGGCCCGTGGTCGGTGATGGCGGCCCGCCAGGTGTACTCGATCACCAAGAACGAGAAGGCGGCGAAGTTCGGCCTCGAGGTCGCCGACTGGATGATCGACAGCTACCAGTGGTCGGGCGCGCGCTCGCCGTGGCCGGACTACGTCGGCGGGTACTACAAGCTGCCCGAAGAGCTGCCGGCGATGCAGACGTTCTGCTACTCCGAGGGCACGGCCGCCGCGTACTGGCTCGCGTCCCACGCGGAGCCCGCCCGGGCGGCGAAGTACGAGCTCGGCACCCGCGAGGCGATCCGGTTCGCCGAGGTGATGCAGTTCGACGAGCTCGACAGCTACCCGTTCCCCCGGCCGGAGAAGATCCGCGGCGGGATCAAGTACACGATGAACGAGAACAAGGTCCGGATCGACTACGTCGGCCACGGCTTGTCCACCCTGTCGCAGTACCTCGACGCCCGCCGGGCCGATCCGGCGCTCGCGTCGAACCCGGTGCAGCTCTGGGACCCGACCGACCTGACCCGCCCGGCGGGCAGCCGGGGCAGCGTGCCGGGCCTGGACTACAGCCACGAGCCGGTGCTGTACCCGTCCGGAGAGTACCCGGGCGGGGCTCCGTTCACCCCGACCGGGGTGCGGGTGGAGCTGCCGCCCGAGGTGCTGCCGCTCGAGCGGCCGACCGGAGGTGAGGGCAAGGGCGACAAGGACGACCGGGAAGACGACTGAGTCACCGGGCCGCGATCCCCCTCTCCCCCAAATCGACGCTTGTCACGCTCGCCGGGGCGAGCAGCGCGTCGCCGAGCTCTCCGACCACCTGCACCACCGACGGCGGCGAGGGCTCGAGCCACGCCGGGTCGTGGTCGTGCACCGACGCGACCCCGGCGACGCCGCGGGCGCGGTCGATCCACGCCACGAAGCCTCCCCGCCCCTCGGCGCTCGCGATCGACAGCCGTCCGTCGGGGTCGGCGGCGTTGCGCCACATCCCGAGGCCGTAGTAGTCGTGCCCCGGCTCCCACCAGGTGCGCTTCGGCACCCCGCCGTGGTTCGGCGCCGCCCCGGTCTGGCCGGCCTCCATCTCGGCCACCGCCGCCTCCGACAGCACCCGCCGGCCGCCCGACACGCCGCGATCGAGCACCATCCGGACGAACTTGTGGAAGTCGCGCGGGGTGGTCCACACCTCCCCCACCATCTCGGACAGCCCGGGGCCGGCCCGGCGCAGCGAGGTGTCGCGCATCCCGAGCGGCTCGAGCAGCCGCTCGATCAGCAGCTCGCGGTACGGCGCGCGCCCCACCAACTCGGCGACCCGCGCCGCGACGTTGAACCCGGCGGTGCTGTACCGGAACGCCGCGCCGGGCGGGTCGAGCAGCCGCAGGCCCGCCATCCGGTCGACGCACGCCTCGAGGGTCCCCTGGCCCGAGCAGCCACCCGGCGGCGGGCGCGGCGGCAGGCCCGAGGTGTGCGACAACAACATCCGGACCGTGATCCGGCGCCGCCCCGGGAGGTCCCACGCCGGCAGGTGCCAAGCGACCGGGTCGTCGAGGGTCATCCGGCGCTCGTCGACCAGGGTCAGGATCAGCGCGGCGGTGAGCCACTTGCGCGCCGAGCCGGTCGACACGGTGGCGTCGACCGGACGGCCGAACGCGCGCACCTCCACCGGGCCCGCGCCCCGGCTGACCGCGATCTCCAGGTCCCGCCGCCCGGTCGCGCTGCCGAGCTCGACCGCCGCCTGGGTGAGCGGGTCCGCGCGCACCGGCAGCGCCGCCGGGCCTCCAGCCGCCAGCGCGGCCATCCACCACCACCACCGCATCTCGCCCTCCGTGGGCGCGACGCGGTGCGAGGTCCGGACCACCGGTCAGGGTCGGTCGAACCTCGAACGACGGGCGGTCAGCCTCCGGAAGGCGGAGGGGGGTCTCCGGCGAACCCCACGGTGAACCCGGCGATCGCCGCCCACCCGCCGTACGAGGCCGCGGGCACCTCGGCGCCGGTGGCGGCCCGCCGCAGGATCACCAGCCCCTCGAGGAACGCGTCGCCGCGGGTGTGGTCCGACAGCCGCGCCCCCGCGCCCACCGTGGCGCCGACCCGCAGCCCGTCCGGCGACGACGGCCCCAACGTGTCGGTCGGCACGATCGCCGCGCCCCGCCCGTTCAGCCCGAGGCCGTCGAGGTACCCGCCGCCGCGGACCACCGAAGACTCCCCGACCGGCCGCTCGACCCCGAGCCGCAGCGCGAGCGCGTCCTGCCACGCGTTGACCTGGTTCACGTCCGGCGTCGCGGGGTCGGTGAAGTCGATCGCCAGCGCGTCGTTGACCGACCACAACGTGAGCGTCTCGTCCACGAACACCGAGGCCCCGCCCACCGCGAACGCCTGCCCGAGGGCGAGCCGGTCGGGCAGGGTCCACCGGGCGGTGACGACCTGGTCGGGCAGCTGGTGCTGGAACGGCCCGGGCACCTCGAAGTCGGCCTCGCCGGTGAGCCCGAGCGCGGTGCGCGACTTGTACGACAGCCCGAGGCGCATCGACTCGAGCGTCACGAACACCGACAGGTCCGCCCCGATGCCGGTCCCGCGCAGCAGCAGGTGGGCCGAGCCCTCCTCGACCACGTGATCGGTCGCCTGGCGCACCTCGAGCGAACCCACGTCGACGTGGGGGCCGAGGGCGAACCGCACCGGGCCCGTGGCGGCGCCGAAGAACGGCGAGATCCGGAAGAACGTGGGCTTCGACTCGAGGTTCACGAACCGCAGCGGGCTGTCGTCGGCCCAGCGCACCCCGCCGGCGAACGGCGCGTTCGCCGCCACCCCCACCACCCACACCTTGCGCGCCCAGCTCGCGTACAGGTGCGGCGGGGTGCCGAGCGGGGTGCGGGTGGTGGCGGACCACGGCTCGCCGGCCGTGC
>JBEBJC010001207.1:0-2473 GCA_040080105.1 Myxococcota bacterium | reverse complement strand
CGCCGTCGGACCCGTCCCGCCCGACCGGTGGGACCCCGACACCATCGGCGCGAGCGCGTCGGGCAAGGTGGCGCCGCGCACCGGGGGGTTCGTCACCGAGGTCGACCGGTTCGACCCCGAGCTGTTCGGGATCGCGGCGCGCGAGGCCCGCGCGATGGACCCGCAGCAGCGGCTGCTGCTCGAGGTGGCGTACGCCGCCCTCGAAGACGCCGGGCAGGCGCCGGACCAGCTCGCGGACGTTCCCGTCGGGGTGTACGTCGGGATGGGGTTGTCGGACTGGGCCCGCCGCACGTTCGGCCAGTCCGACCCGGCGCGGATCGACGCGTGGTCCGGCACCGGCGTGTTCGACAGCGTCGCCGCCGGGCGGATCGCGTACACGTTCGGCCTGACCGGTCCGGCGATGGCGGTGCACACCGCGTGCTCTTCGTCGCTGGTCGCGATCCACCTCGCGTGCCGCGCCCTGCGCGAGCGGGAGTGCTCCCTCGCGCTGGCGGGCGGGGTGAACCTGCTGCTGTCGCCCGAGCCCACGTTGTACTTCGCCGAGCTGGCGGCGCTGTCCCCCACCGGGCGGTGCCACACGTTCGACGCGGCGGCCGACGGGTACGTCCGCGGTGAAGGGTGCGGGCTGCTGGTGCTCAAGCGCCTGTCCGAGGCGCTCGCCGACGGCGACGAAGTGCTGGCGGTGATCTGCGGCTCGGCGACGAACCAGGACGGCCGCACGACCGGGCTGACCGCCCCGAGCGGTCGGGCGCAGGCCGCGGTGATCCGCGCGGCGCTCGCCGACGCCGGGCTGCCGCCGGAGGCGATCGGGTACATCGAGGCCCACGGCACCGGCACCCCGCTCGGCGACCCGATCGAGGTGGGCGCGCTGGCGGAGGTGTTCCGCTCGGGCGAGGTGTGGGTCGGGTCGGGCAAGACCCAGCTCGGACACCTCGAGGCCGCCGCGGGCGTCGCCGGAGTGATCCGGGCGATCGCCGCGTTGAACGCCGGCCGTATCCCGCCCCACCTCCATCTGGACACCCCGAACCCGCGGATCCGGCTCGACGGCACGCCGCTGCGGTTCGCCCCGCCCACCGGCGCGCCGTGGACCGCCGACCGCCGGGTGGCGGGGGTCAGCGCGTTCGGGCTGTCGGGCACGAACGCGCACCTGGTGCTCGCCGCCCCGCCGCCGCCCGGCTCCCCCGCGGCGCGGGCGCCGTTCGTCGCGGTGTCGGCGCGCACCGAGATCGCGCTGCGCGCGCGGGTCGACCAGGTCCGCGCCGCGCTCGACGACGGGCTCGAACCCGCGGCGGTGGCGCGCGCGTTCACCGACGGACGGGCGGTGCACCGGTGGCGCGCGTCGTTCTGGCTCGGCGAGGGCGTGCCCGCAGCGCCGGTCGCGCACGAGGCGCGGCGCGCCCCCGAGCTGGTGTTCGCGTTCACCGGCCAAGGCTCGCAGCGGGTGGGGATGGGCCGCGGGCTGTACGCGGCCGAGCCCGCGTTCCGGGCCGCGATGGACGCGGTCGAGGCCACGTACCGCGCGGCCACCGGCACCTCGCTGCTGGCGGTTCTCCACGGGCCGCCCGACGCCCCGATCGACGACACCCGGTGGACCCAGCCCGCGCTGTTCGCGATCGAGTGGTCCCTGGCCGAGCTGTACCGCAGCTGGGGCGTGGTCCCCGACGCGGTGCTCGGCCACTCGGTGGGCGAGATCGTGGCCGCGACCGTCGCGGGGGTGATGACCCTCGAGCAGGCGATGGCTCTGGTGGTCGCGCGGGCCGAGGGGCTGGCGCAGCTCCCCCCGGGCGGGGCGATGGTCGCGGTGCGCGGACCCGCGGCCGAGATCGCGGCCGCCGCCGGAGAGGGGGTCGCGGTCGCGGCGTACAACGCGCCGGACGAGGTGGTGTTGTCCGGCGACGCCGGGCCGGTGCACGCGGCGGCCGAGGCGCTGCGCCAGCGCGGGTTCACCGCCACCCCGCTCGCCGTGTCGCACGCGTTCCACTCGCACCGGGTGGCTCCGGCGGCCCCGGGGCTCGCGGCGGCCGTCGACGGGTCGGGGCTGCGGCCGCCGCGGATCCCGCTGTACTCCGCGGTCACCGGCGCGCTCGCCGACGGGGCGGTCACCACCGGCGCGTACTGGGCCGACCACCTGGTGCGCCCGGTGCGGTTCGCCGACGCGGTGACCGCCGCGGTTCGCGACGGGCACACCACGTTCGTCGAGCTCGGCCCCCGGCCGATCTTGTGCGGCCTCGGCGCCCGGATCGCGCCGGAGACCACCTGGGTGCCCACGCTGCACCCCGACCACGACGACCGGGCGCGGGTGTACGCGGCGGTCGGTGCGCTGTTCGAGCGCGGCGCGCGGCCGGCGTTCCGCGCGATGTTCGACCGCGGTCCCCGCGCCGCGGCGACCCCGTACCCGTTCGCGCGCGAGCGGCTGTGGATCGATCCCCCCGCGGTCGGCGCCGACGACGAGGTCGGGCGGTATCGGGTCACG
>JBEBJC010000188.1:0-11491 GCA_040080105.1 Myxococcota bacterium | reverse complement strand
CGGGAACACCCGGAACCCGAGGCCCATCTCGGCGACCGTCCCGAGGGCCACCGCGGTCCAGGTGTCGCCGTCGAGCGGGACCCCGTCGACCGAGACCTCCAGCCGCTCGTACGCCGCCCCGACCGGGACGACCGCGTCGTCGCCCAACGCCTCGTCTCCGTGGGGGATGGCGAGGGTGACGAGCTCGGTCCGGGTGTCGGCCACGAACCGGAGCGCCGCCTCCACCTCGACCGTGGCCGAGCGCCCGGTGCCCTCGGCCTGGACCACCACGTTCACCGCGCCGTCCTCGATCCGCGCCCCTTCGAACCCGAGCCGGGGGCGCGCGCCGGACAACACCCGCACCTGTGCGTGTTCGTGCAGGTACACCCGGTCGACGAACGTGTCGTCGGCGGCGCCGGTGGGGTCGTGCGACGCCGACAGCCACGCGGTCGAGCCTTGGTCGAGCAGCGGACGCCAGCTGTGGGAGGTCCGCCACTCGGCCAGCCACCGCGGGTCGTCGCGGTACCGATCGACGGTCAACATCGCGCGGGGATCCAGGCCCGCCTCGGTCAACGCCGCGACCCGGTCCGCCAGGGCGCGCTCCGCCTCTCCGAGCGCCCGCCCGACCCGGATCGGGGTGACCACCACCACCTCGCGCCCCTCCGGGTCGAGGAACACGGCTTGGTCGTCGATCAGGACCGGCCGCTCCGCCAGCGGCGCCGAGAACACCGGGGAGCGCCCGATCACCACCACCACGTCGGCGGGCTCGACCCACCGTCGATCGCGGATCGCCGGACCGGCGTCCAGGCCGAGCTCGGACTGCAGCGGGTTCGCGAGCGCCACAGCGTCGGCGTCGGTCGTCAGGGTCGCGGACGCCGCGCCCTCCCCCACGAACACGAACCCCGCCGGCTCACCGTCGTGGATCAGCTGGAACGCGACCCCGTGCCCGAGCTCCGCCGTCGCGGTCCCGAGCGGCACGCTCCATTGGTCGATCCACCTCGGCTCGGGCGCGAGCTCGAGCCCCCACGCGACGGTCACCCACAGCCACGTCATGGTGCCCCCGAGGGGATGGTGCACCGAACCCGCGGTTCGTTCAGCCCGACCGGCCCGACCGTGCGGATCGACCGCCGCAGCGTTAGCTCCGGCGCTGTCGGGGAGTGACGATGGCCAAGGACAAGGGTGGCGCGGCTGGCGGATCGTTCGATCCGACCCACGTCCGGAACATCGGGATCGCGGCGCACGTCGACGCCGGGAAGACCACGCTCACCGAGCGCGTGCTGTTCTACACCGGCGCGTCGCACAAGGTGGGCGAGGTCCACTCCGGCAACACGACCACCGACTTCATGGCGGAGGAGCAGGTCCACGGCATCACCATCACCGCCGCGGTGGTCCAGTGCCCGTGGAAGGGTCACCTGGTGCAGATCGTCGACACGCCCGGCCACGTGGACTTCACGATCGAGGTCGAGCGGTCGATGCGGGTGCTCGACGGCGCGATCATCGTGATGGACGGGGTCCGCGGGGTCGAGCCCCAGACCGAGACCGTGTGGCGCCAGGCGAACAAACACGCGGTGCCCCGGCTCGTGTTCGTGAACAAGATGGATCGGCCCGGGGCGGACTACGACCGCGCGCTGAAGAGCATCGAGGCCCGGTTCGGGGAGCTGCCGGTGCCGGTGTGCGTGCCGGTGCCGGAGCAGCGCACCGTGCTGCACGTGATCGAGCGCCAGGCGTACACGTTCGGCGGGGAGCGGGGCGAGCTGGTCGAGACCCGCCCGCTCGAGGCGTGGGAGAGCGACAAGGTCGCCGAGTACCGCGAGACCTTGCTGCTGGCGCTGGCCGAGCACGACGAGCCGCTGGCGGAGAAGGTCCTGATGGAGCAGGAGGTCGAGGAGGCCGAGATCTGGTCGGTGCTCCGTCGCCTCACGCTGCAGGGCAAGGTCCGGCCTGCGTTCTCGGGCTCCGCGCTGCGCAACTGGGGCGTGCAGCCGGTGCTCGACGCGGTGCTCAAGCTCCTGCCGAACCCGGTCGAGCGCCCGCCGTCGGTCGGCAAGCGCCCCGACGGCACCGCCGAGGAGGTGGTGATGGGCGAAGGCCCGCTCGCCGGCCTCGTGTTCAAGGTGCAGCTGTTCGAGGGGCGCCGGCACTGCTTCCTCCGGCTGTACCGGGGCGAGCTCGAGCCGGGCCAGGAGGTCCGGGTCGGCACGTCGGACCAGGTCGAGCGGGTGGCGCGGGTGTTCCAGATCGACGCGAACAAGAAGTCGAAGATCGATCTGGCGGTCGCGGGGCAGATCGTGCTGCTCGCGGGGCTGCGGTGGGCCACCACCGGCGACACGCTGTGTGACCCCGCGCACCCGGTCCTGCTCGAGCGGATCGACACCCGGGCGCCGGTGCTCGCGCTCGCGGTCGAGCCGGAGTCGAGCGCCGACGAAGAGAAGATGCTCGAGGTGCTGCGCAAGGTGTGTGAGGAGGACCCCACCTTGCGGTTCGAGGAGGACGCCGACACCGGCCAGAAGATCATCAAAGGGATGGGCGAGCTCCACCTGCAGATCGTGTTCGAGCGGATCGAGCGCGAGTTCGGCCTGCGGATGACCGTGGGGCGCCCGCGGGTCGTGCACCGCGAGACGATCGCGGCGGCGGCGACCGCCACGGGCTCGGTCGACCGGGTGATCGACGCGGCGGGCCATGGCATCGAGCTGAAGGCGACCTGCGTGGCGCGGGTCGAGCCGACCGCCCGCGGGTCGGGGGTCGAGGTGGTGGTCCAGCCCACCTGGGAGCCAGCCGACGTGAACCCGACCGCCGACCAGCGCACCGCGGTCGATCAAGGTGCGCGCGACGCGCTCGCGGGCGGGCCGATCGAGGGCGCTCCGCTGCAGGACGTGCGGGTGCGGCTCGACAAGGTCACCACGTTCGGCCTGGCGTCGACCCCGGTGGCGCTGCGGATCGCCGCCGCGACCGCGGTGCGCGAGGCGCTGACCAAGGCGGGCGGGCTGCTGCTCCAGCCGATCATGCGGCTCGAGGTGGTGGTGCCCGAGGAGAACACCGGCACGGTGCTGGGGGACCTGCAGTCGCGCGGCGCGGTGATCCTGAACCACGAGCCCGAGCCGCAGATGAGTCGGATCGAGGCCGAGTGTGGCCTGTCCCAGCTCATCGGCTACACCACGGACCTGCGGTCGAACACCCGCGGGCGCGGGCAGTTCGTGATGGACTTCGACCGGTTCGACGTCCTGTAGGAATTGTTGGTCCTCGGACTCCGTCCTGCGGAATAGTTGTGGTTTAGGCTGGCGAATCGACGGGTGGCCCCCACGAACGTCCAGATCGCCGCCGGGTCTGTGGCCACCGCGTGGAGGATGTCCGCCAGCCGTGCCCGGAGATCGGTCTGTGGCTGAAGGAGGGCTAACATGGCCGGGGCTACGGGAGAGAGGTCGTCACTTCTCTCGTCCAGTGGGTCTCGGAGACGCTCGGGGCGGATGGCGTCGAGTACCCGGTCGCCGTACACAACGTCGCGAGCCGCCGGATCGCCGAACGTCTCGGGGCCGCCCCGGCGCGGGCCTCTCTGCGCTCTCCCCGCGCCCTGCGCGATCCTGTTCGCATCGATCAGCACGGCGGCGACCCGCCCCAGCGTACACACTCTCGTCGATCGGCGGCGGAACTCCAGGGCGGCACCTGAAGTTGTTTCGCGCCGAGAGCGCCGAGAGCGCAGAGATGCGGCCGACCGAACGACTCGTTGAAGTAGGTGATGAATGGGGCGCTCTGCGCGCGAAGGTCACGGGAGCCATGCTCGCCTGCCCTCGCCGACGGCCCGTGCTCGCCCACGAAGGCCCTGGCCCACGCCCGGAGGGGTCTACGGGAATGGGTGGGTCGGGACGAGGTCGAAGGTGGCGGGCGTGCCTACCCAGAACTCGCGGGGTGTGCCTTCGCTCGTCGGGAGTGCGGCGATGGACGAGCCCTACGAGATACCTTCCGTCGTGGCCGTCTTCCTCCACAACCCCATCTCGACGCCCGGGGACGTTTTGCGGCTCCTCCGCGATCGCGTCCCCGAGGGCCTCCACCTCGACTACAAGGCGGCGTGGTCCGGCTCGAGGCCCGACCGGCAGGAGGAGGCCGGCAAGGATGTGGCCGCGTTCGCGAACACCGAGGGCGGCGACATCATTGTCGGCATCCAGGAGGATCCGCCGGGTCAGCCCTCCGGGTTCTCCCCGAGGCCCGGCGACCTCGACGACTCGCAGATCCGGGCTTGGCTGAACAACGTCGTCGTGCCCCGCGACGTCGTCGCCAGCGTGCGGATCCGCCTGATCACGGTGAACGATGGGACCGCCGAACACCGCGTTCTGGTGGTGTCGGTCCCGCCGTGGCCGGACGGCATCGTCGGGGTGCGGACGACGAAGGCAGGCAACCCGGTGAAGGGGCGGACGACGAACGACAGGATCTCATTCCTGTTCCCGTTCAGGGACGAGGACGAGAGCCGCTTCCGCGAGTTCGACGAGGTGCTGATGGCGTTGAACACGACGAACCGGAGGGCCTATCTGCGGCTTCGGCACCTCCTTCAGGATGGGCCTACAGCCCCCGTTCACCTCGTCAGCTCGGTGGTGGAAGCCCTCGGCCACGGATCCACACCGGTTGCGCTGGGACAGCATGCCGAGGTTCATGACCTTCGAGCAGACGTTGTCGTCATCAAGATGACATGTACCTGGTCCGTGGTGAGGCACGCCGCGGCGTGGGATCGTGCCCGCGGGGTCATGCAGGTCAGGCACATGAACACCGGGCAGGCTCCGACCGACTACGACGTGTACCGCGCCGCCGAGGAGATCGACGTTGAGGAAGCCGAGGTCCTCGGGCAGGAGTTCGTCGGCCACCTTCGACACCTCCGCGAAGACCAGCTTCTCGTCGTCCCGCTGAGCCAGGTGGACGAGGCGTGGCTGTCGGCGGGCGTCCTCAACATGCTGCTGAAGGTGAACCTGTCGCTGACCAAGGGGGGCTGGTGCCTGACAACCCGGTACGGCGACCGATGAACCGCGAGCAGCGACGCCGGGAGGCTCGGGAGAAGCGGAAGGTGGTGCCGATCACGCGGACCGTGTCGGCGGACTCCCTTCGGACCCACGGTCCTCGACGTCGAGAGCCCGATCCCGCGTGGCGACCGACGATCGAGATGCTGAAGGCCACGTTCGACGAGGTCTACCCGCAGACCATCGAGGAGTGGGAAGGCCCGTTCTGCCAGGACATGAACCCCGACAAGGAGTTGGCGATCTGGGTGGCGATGGCGGAGCGGTACCGGAACGCCGTCGCACGGCGGGAGTTCACGCTCGCCGAGAAGCGGGACATCTTCGGGCTCGTGCTCTCCTGGTCGATGGACAAGGCCCCGAGCGAGGCCCTCGCCGAGGTCAAGGTGCTCGGCCCCGACGAGGCAGGGGAGATCCTCCGCGAGTTCGGGTAGCCGTGCCTCGCGGGCCCGCGGCGTGCCGCGATAGGATGTCGAAGGAGGTTGGCGGATGCCGACTCAGCCCGACATCATCGTCACCGGCGAGTGGCCCTCCGACTACCGCCTCGTCGTCGAGGTGAAGGTCCGCGGAGAGGCTGAAGCCGCGGAGACGCAGTTGATGCGGCACCTCATCGACTACAACTGCTCCTTCGGGCTGCTCGTCACCGCCGACGAGCTCCGGGTCGTCAAGGACACCGGCCGCTACCTCGGGATGACGACCTACGAGCGGATCGCGGTCCATCCCCTGCCGGAGGAGCTCCGCGTGCACGCGACCTCGGAGGTCGTGCTGGCTCGGGCCGTCCAGGACTGGCTGGAACGGCTCGTGGACCAGGGGATCGACATCGTCGAGGACGACGATCTGGCCGCGACGCTCCGCGACGAGGTGATCCCCCGCCTCCGGGGAAGCGACATCAGTGCGGGCCGGCCTCCGTGGCCCGTCGAGGCCGTCGCTCGGTGAAGCACGTGTTCGTGGAGACGAACTGGCTGTTCGACGTGGTCAGCCCCGCCCACCGCAGGGAGCCCGACGCCGTCGCTCTGTTGGAGCGGGCAGCGAGCGGTGCGATCGCACTCCACCTGCCCGCCATCTGCATCAGCGAGGCGAGGAAGAGGATCCCCGAGAGGGCCGCCGTCAAGAAGGAGGCGGACGCCCTCCGGAACTTCGTCCGGTGGGCCCGACGGGACGACCGGGTGACCCAGGGCGATGCGGACGCCGTCCACCGGGTACTGAACCAGATGGAGAGCGGCGTCACGACCGACCTCGCCCACCTCGACGAGCGGCTCCACGACCTCGTGAACCGACCCGGCGTCGACGTGTTCCCCCTGACCGAGCCGATGCACCGCCGCTCGCTCGACCTCGCCCTCCATGGACCCGCGGAGCTGGAGTCGTTCGACCAGGCGATCCTCGCCGCCGTCCTGGTGAGGGGCGAGGGGCTCCGTGCGTCCGACGGCGTGGCCTACTGCACGTTTTGCGAGAAGGACCACGACCTCCTACCGTGGAGCCGGAGGAGCGAGTGGAAGCCCGGGCTCCGCCAGATCTACGACACAACCGCCCGACACAACCTCGCGGCCCCAGGCGATCCTCGGCGGATCACCGTCCCATCGGCGTTCCGCCCGGACTTCGTCATAGACTTCGACCGGTTCGACGTCCTGTAGGGTGCGCGAGTTGGCGACCGTCGTCGATGCAAGGTCCCCCCGCGCTCCGTCGTACGCCTCCCGATCGTTCGGCGGGTCTGCGCCGACGACGCTGGAGGGAGTGATGGCCGACCCGGGACGAACGGTGATCGAGGAGTTCGAGCTGGCGGGGCGCGACCTGATCGCGTGTGTGCAGAAGGTGGTGCGCGAAGGCAACGTGCGGCGGGTGATCCTGCGCGACGCTGCCGGGACGGTGTTGATCGAGCTGCCGCTCGCCGCGGGCGTGGCGGTCGGCGGGGCGATGGCGCTCGCCGCGCCCGCGTGGGCCGGCCTCGGGGCGATGGCGGCGCTGCTGACGAACTGCCGGCTGCAGGTCGTGCGGACCGAGGCGGATCTGGTGGTGGACGAGGGGTCCGAGGAGCCGACCCCCGACCCCTCCCCGGCCGATCACGACGTCGCGCCGGCCTGACCCACCGCGCGCGCGATCTCGGCGACCAGCGGCGCGAGCGCGGGGTGGTCGATCCCGGCCGCCGCGGACGCCACGAACTCGGTGAGCCGCTCCGCCGGGACCTCCCCCGCGTACGCGAGCGCCTGCACCGCCATGTCCAGCCGGTCGAGCTGGCGCACGAACCGCGCCTCCGGATCCCGTTGGGCCTCGTACGCCTCCCACGCCGCCCGCGCCCCTTCGGCGCCGGGCCACCCGCCGGTCCAGCGGGAGATCGCGTCGCGCTCGCGCGCGAGCTTCTCGTCGCGTGCCACTCCATCGAACGGGGTCAGGTCGCCGACCCACGCCTCAGCCAGATCGTGCAGCGCGGCGTAGGTGAGCGCGCGCGCCCGGTCGAGCTCGGGCGGCGCGAGCAGCACCACCAGCAGCGACACGCCCCAGCTGTGCGCCGCGACCGACTCCGGCGCGACCACGCCGACCCGGACCCACCCGGCGCGGTCCACCCGCTTCAGCCGCGCCGCGGCGACCAGCCGAGCCACCTGTGCGTCGACCTCCATCAGACCAGCTGCGCCCGCTGGATCGTCACCCCGAACGACGCGAGCATCCCCTCCGACCGGTTGGCGGCCTCGAACGCAGCCCGGGTGCGGGCGCCCCTCCAACCGTCGCGCACCAGCGTGCGCGCCAGCGGCCCGCCGAGCGGGTTGCCGGGCCCCAACGCGACGACCAGATCGGGCGCGAGGTGGTGCAGCGCGGTGACCACCGACCGCTCGAAGTCGTACGGGGCCACCACCTGGTGCCCCAGCGTGTAGTCCGCGAGCTCGCGCGGGTCCGCCACCCGCGGGCGGAAGATCTTGCCCCGCCCGTCCACCAGCGGGACGCGCGGCGCCGAGAACGCGAGGTCGGCGAGCTCCGACCGGGCCCGATCGCTGGTGGCCGCCATCAGCGAGGTGTGGAACGCGGAGTGCAGCGGCAGCTGCACCGGGAACGTGCGCTCCCCCCGCTGCACCGGCGGCAGCGCGGCCAACAGGCGCTTCGTGCCCGGGCCGTCCGCCCCGAGCACCGCGAACCCCCCGAGCCGGATCGACCACTCGGCGGTGTGCCCCTCGGCGCTCACCGACGCGAGCGCGGCCTCGACGTTGTGCTCGAGCGCCGGATCGGGCACCCAACCCTCGTCGGTGGTCGGGTACAGCACCTGGCCGCCGATCACGTTGTCCTGCTGGTAGCTCCCCATGGTGTCGACCAACCGGATCGCGTCGGGCGGAGGCAGCGCGCCGGCCACCGCCAGCGCGGTGTACCAGCCCATCGAGTTGCCCACGACCCCGACCACCTCGAACCGATCGGGGGCGAGCTCGGCGGCGTCGGCCACCGAGCACGCGAAGGTCAGCAGGGACGCGTGCTCCCCCGCCACGTGACGGGCCGCCTTGTACACCGGCTCGGCGTCGAGCTCGGACACGGTCGGGGCGCCGCGGGCCGCGCGGTACGCGTCACACGCGGCCACCCACTCGGCGCCTGCCCCGCGGTCCTTCAGCGTCCCGAGCGACGCCCGGTCGTACGACCCCCGACCCGGGCACACCACCAACACCCGCCTCACGACGCCTCCTGCGCCCGGTCGGACCCGAGCAACCCAACCGCTGCGGCCTCGATGTCGGCCTCTTGCACCAGCACCAGGTTCGCCGCTGCCCCGAGGGGGATGTACGAGTCGGCGCCCACGACCTTGGCCAAGGCGACCTCGGCGCCGCACCGCAGGGCGACCTCCGCGAGCAGCGGGTCGGCGATCCCGGACGACGCGCGGCACTCGTCGACCACCAACAGGCGGCCGGCCTCCCGCGCGTGCGCGACCACGGCGTCGAGCGGCAGCGGCGCCAGCCACCGCAGATCGAGCACCCGCACCCGCGCCCCCTGCTGCTCCAGCCGCCGCGCGACCCGCAGCGACATCCACAGGCCGTTCGCGTAGGTCGCGACACACAGGTCGACCGGGCCCTCCGCCGGTCCGTACACCCCGACCTCGCCGACGGGCAGCGTCTCGTGGGGCTCCGGGTACCGGGTCTGCCACAGGCCGTCGCCGTCTTCGTACAGATCCTTGGTCATGTACAGCGCGATCGGCTCGAGGAACACGCACACCCGGCCCGTGGCGCTCGCCGCGCCGACCAGCGTGCGCAACATCCGGGCCGCGTCGTCTCCGCGCGCGGGGCACGCCAGCAGCAGGCCCGGGATCTCGCGCACCGCCCCGATCCCGTTGTCGTTGTGGAAGTGCCCGCCGAAGCCCTTCTGGTAGGCGAGCCCGGCGATCCGCACCACCATCGGGTTGGTGTACTGGCCGTCGCTGAAGAACGACATCGAGCCCGCCTCACCGCGCAGCTGATCGACGGCGTTCATCAGGTACGCCAGGTACTGGATCTCGGGGATCGGCAACAGGCCTGCGTGACCCGCGCCGATCGCCATCCCGAGGATCGAGGTCTCGTCGAGCAGGGTGTTGAACACCCGGGCGATCCCCACCTTCTTCGAGAGCTCGGTGGTGACGTGGTACACGCCGCCCTTCCGCGCCACGTCCTCGCCGAACAGGATCGACTCCGGGTGGGCGAGCATCACGTCGAGCAGCGCCCGGTTGATCTGCACCGCGAGGTGGCGGGGGCGAGCGTCTGCCTCGGGCAGCGCGCCGAACGCCCCCTCGCGCACCTCGGCCGACGCAGAGCGCCCGCCGGCGGCCGCGGTGGCGGCGGCGTCGACCCGGACCAACGGCCGGATCACCTCGGCCACTTCGGTGAGCTTCGGGCGCCGCACCGCCTCGACCGCGAGCGCGCGCAGGCGAGCGCGGGTGTCCTCGTACAGCCCGAGCACCTCCGAAGGCGTCATCCACCCGCCGTCGATCAGCAGCGCCGCGGTCGACAGCAGCGGGTCGAGCCGCTCGTCGTCGTGGATCTCCTGCGGCGTGCGGTACACCTGCTCGACGTCGGAGCCGGCGTGCCCGAGCAGCCGCACGGTGCGCAGGTGCAGCACCGCGGGCCGCCGGCGCTCGCGCACGAACCGCGCCGCCGCCTCCGCCGCGTCCCACGCGTCGGGAAGGTCGAGGGCGTCGCCGTGGAAGTACTGCAGATCGGGCCGGGCCCGCAGCTGACGTCCCACCCACCCGTCGGGGGTGCGCACGCTGATCCCGATGCCGTTGTCCTCGCACACGAACAGCAGCGGCACCGGCAGGTTCTGGTACGCGGCCCACGACGCCGCGTTGAACGCGGTCTGCGCCGACGCGTGGTTCATCGACGCGTCGCCGAACGTGCACACCGCGATCCGGGTCTCGCGCCTGCGCTCGAGCTTCGCTCGCCGCTCGAGCGCGAGGGCATACCCGACCGCCTTCGGCAGGTGGCTGGCGATGGTCGAGGTCTGCGGTGGGATCCCGAGGTCGACCGAGCCGAACACCTTGTGTCGCCCGCCGGCGATCGGCTCGTCGGAGCTGGCCACGATGCCGAGCAACACGTCGAACGGCCCGGCCGGGCCAGGGGTGCGGGCGGCGCGCCGGCAGAAGAACGCACCCGAACGGTAGTGGAGGAACGCCAGATCTTCGGCGGTGGTGTGGTCGGCGACCACCGCGTTGCCTTCGTGCCCCGACGACCCGATGGTGTAGAAGGACAGGTTGTCGTTCTTCAGCTCGCGCGCGATCAGGTCGAGCAGCCGGCTCTCGATCTGGGCCTCGAACAGGCCGATCGCCTCGCGGGCGGACAGCCCGGTCCCCGCTCGGACCGGCGCGTCGAGGTCGGCGCGCGGCGGACGGGCGGCATCCGCTGCGCGGCGGGCCTCCACGAACGCCAGGAAGTTGCGGTCGACAGAGAATGCAGGCGCGCCCGCCGCGCGGCTCGTGCTGGACATCGACACCCCGGAGAGCGGGTGTCCTAACCCCGGTCGTGTCCGAGCGGCAGGCGTGGCCACGCGCCCCACCGCGGGTCGGGCGCGGTGAACCGGAGCTCGACCTCGGAGGGCGACGGGACGACCTGGACCTTCCCGCTGAAGTACGGCTCGAGCGCCGCCTCCACGTTCTTGTGGAAGCTCCGGTCGAGCAGGGTCCGGTTCGCGTCGTCTCGGCCGCCGGCGTGGAACGCGAGCACCGCCTTCGGTGGCGTGGGGATCGCCGCGAGGAACTCGACGAAGTTCACCATCGCGCGCACGGCCATCGCCGGCGCCCCTGGGCCGATCTGCAGCGAGAACGGCACGTCGTCGCGGGTGGTGAGCGCGATGGAGACCTGGCCTGGGAGGGAGCGCAGCAGCACCTCGGCCCGCGCGACCGCCTCTCGCATCCACGGCTCGGCGTCGTACGACAACATCGGCAGCGACCGCATCCGGCTCGGCACCACCGTCGGCGTGTCGAGCTCGTCCTCCGTGGTGACCATCGACGGTTGGGCGCCCTGGGGCTCCCGGCCGAGGGGCGGAGGGGTCGCGAACATCGACGGCGCCTCGGTGGCACGATCCTGGAC
>JBEBJC010001206.1:0-2481 GCA_040080105.1 Myxococcota bacterium | reverse complement strand
CGGGCCCGCCCGGCGAGCCAGCCCGCGGTGGCTCGGTCGCCCGCCCGCCACGCGATCGCCGCCTCGGTGAGCGCGTACATCCCCTCGTGGTACGGGCCGAGGGCGACCGCGGCGTCGACCAGCTCGACCCGCGCGGCGACGGGCCGCTCAGCCCGGTACGCGGCGGCCCGCTCGACCCACACCGCGCGCGCCTCGTGCTCGGCCAGCCGCAGCGCGCGCGCCGTCCGCTTGGCGCCGGCGGCCGCCGCCGCCGCCTGGTCCAGCTCCAGCGCGTCGAGCCACGCTCCCGCCTCGTTCACCCGCGCCGCGAGCCGAAACGCCTCCGACCGGTGCTCCGACGCGGCCTGCGCGAACAGGCCCGCCGCCGCGCGGAACTCGTATTGCCGATATCGCAGGTTTCCGAGCCAGTTCGCGTGGTGGGCCGCCCACGAGGCCCCTCCTCCGGAGCGCGCCCATGGGGCGATCTCCGCGATCAGCAGCTCCTCCGCCTCCAACGAGCGGCGGGCGGCCGCGCGGACCCGCGCGCCTTGGCGCCACACCTCGAGCGACGGGTCGTCGAACGGGGTGAGCTCGGCGAGCAGTGACTCGGCTCGGCTCGGGTCGCCGGTGATCGCGGCGCGGAACGCTTGGACCACCCACCCGATCGCGGTGACCTGGGGTCCCTGGGCGACCGCCCGCTCGAGCTCGTACTGGGCCCGGTCGAGCGCGCGCGGGAACCCTTGCGCGAGCTGCGCGAGGGTGTACTCGGTGAGCAGCGCCAGCTCCCGCACCGCGTCGCGGGCCTCGCGCGCGGCGGCGAGGCCGAGCTCGGCCACGACCGCCGCCCGGGCGAGCTGCCCGACCTCCCGCAGCCGCTCGGCGACCGCCCGCGCTTCGTGCGCGACCTCCTCCGGCGGCGCATCCCCGGCGACCAGGTGGCGGAGCCGGCGCTCGCCCGTCGGCAGGGTCTCCGCCACCCGCAGGTGCGCCCCGCGGTCCTCCACCCCGCGCACGTACGGGTCCACCCCGGCCCGGCCGGAGGGCAGCGGCCACGCGAGCCCGCGCGCCACGAGCTCGTCCCACGCGCGGCCGCGCTCGATCGGCGCGTCGGGCCACTCCAGCTGCAGTCTCTCGTACAACGCGTCCGCCGCAGCCGACAGCCCGGCGCGGTCCGGGGCGGTGCCGAGGCGGAGACCGGCGCGGAGCCGCTCCACCGCCACCGCGTCGATCGCGACCCGCTCCGCCTGCCAGTGGGCCAGCCCGGCGCGGATCCACCCGGCGAGCTCCGCCCCGACCCGCTCCCGTCGACCGGCGGTGCGCTCGAACAGCACGTGTGCGGCGTCCTGCTGCGCCTGGCCGAACCCGTCCGACCCGTGGAACAGCGGGCGGAGGTCCTCGGGCCGGGCCGCGTCGCCGTCGGGGGTGAACGCGGGCGGAGGGAGCCCCCCGAGCGCCACCAACACGTCGATCGCCGAGGCGGGCCGGTCGTCCGGCACGTACGCGAGCAGCTGGTCGATCACCTCGGCCACCCGCGGTGGAACCCCGGCCACGCGCGAGGCGATCGGCTCGGCCGGCAGGCTGGTGCGCGCCAACATGTCGCCGTCGTGGGGCCACCGGCCGCAGAGGTACCGGTACACCATCGCGCCGACGGCGTACAGGTCGGCCCGGCCGTCACACGGCCGCCCGAGCAGCTGCTCGGGAGCCATCGTCTCCGGGGTCCCCTCGACCCCTCCAGGGCCGCCGCCGATCGCCCGCCCGCGGGCGACCCCGAAGTCCAGCAGGACCGGGTGACCGTCGCGGTCGAGCTGCACGTTCGCCGGCTTCAGGTCGCGGTGGACCACGCCGGCCAGGTGCACCCGCGCCAGGTTCTCCAGCAGCTCCAGCACCGGGCGGGCGACCTGGTCCCAGGTGCCGCGGCCCTCGAGGAACGGCTCCCCCGACACCAGCGGCATCACCAGGAAGTACCGCGCGTCGTACCGGCCGTCGTCGAGGAGCTGCACCACCCCGGGCAGCCGCAGCCACCGGAGCGCCGACAGCTCGCGCCGCACCTGGTCCTGCTGGTGGCTCGACAGCGCCGGGATCAGCTTGAGCGCGACATCGACGCCGCCGATCCGGTCGAACGCGCGCCACACCTCTCCCATCCCGCCGCGGCCCACCCGCGCCGAGCACTCGTACCGGTTGGCGATCACCATCGGCGCGGCGGGGCGCGAGCCCTCGACGTCGGTCCAGGTGGTGGAGGTCACAGCGCCGCCAAGACGGCCTCGAGGTCCGGCTGCACGCCCACGCCGGCGACCGCCGAGCCCCGGGTCGACAGCAGCGCGCGCATCTCGTCCGGCAACACGGTGCGCCCGCGGGCCTTGGCGTAGGACTGAGCCGCGATCGCGATCCCGGCCACGATCGCCGCCGCGGCCGACGTCCCGGAGAACGACGGCGTGTACAGGTCGCGCGCCGTCCCCAGCGGGTTCGACCACGCGGTGTGCACGTGCTCGCCCCACCCACACG
>JBEBJC010001205.1:0-2482 GCA_040080105.1 Myxococcota bacterium | reverse complement strand
GGCTGGGGCGCCGTGCTCGGCGACGTGGGCGTGTTCGCGCTGGTCGGGGTCGTCACCGTGCTGGTCGCGGTCGCCGGGTGCGGCGGAGGCCTCGCGCTCAACCTGATCCTGGGGTCTCGCTGACCTCGCGGAACCGGCCGGTGCGCAGGTACCGCACCGTGGCCTCGACCACGTCGGGCTGGACCATCACGAAGGTGTGGATCCCGCGCACCTCGAGGAAGTCCTCCGCCCCCGGCAGCCGGGTGGACTCGACCGACACCGTCATGTCGTCGTCGCCGGGCAGCAGCGGGTTGTAGCCCTGGCCGTCGCCGCGGCTGCCCGCGACGATCCCGAACGGCACGTCCGGCACCGGGATCGCGTCGCGCCGGTGGGGCTGGAGCTCGGGCAGCGACGGCCCGGCCACCGCGCGGAACGGGGTGACCTGGTCGAGGCGGGTGGCGAGCTCCGACCCCTGGTTCGGCACCGCGATCATCACCACCCGGTTCACCGCGATCCGCTTCCGCCACGGGCGGTCCGGCCGCCCGAGCAGCACCCGCGCCACGATCCCGCCCATGCTGTGGGTGACGAACGACACGGTCGACACGTCGCGGGCCCGCTCGAGCAGCAGCTCCACCTGGTCTGCGTGGTCGTTGAGCCCCTGGCGGGTCGACGGGTAGTTCACCCCGTGCGCCTCGTACCCCGCGGCGGTCAGCGCGCGGGTCATCGGGCCGAACGAGTCCTTGCTGCGGAAGATGCCGTGCAGCAGCAACACCCAGTGGTCACTCTGCGGCACCGCCGCCCGCTGGTCCGCCAGCCGCTCGAACCGGGAGTGGCAGTGATCGTACGAGCCCGCGGCCAGCCGAACGTCGCCCGGGCCGAGCAGCCGGTGGTGCCGAGTGAACACGTTCTGTTGGATTCGGAACCCGGCATACAAGAACACGTCCCCCCACAGCTGCTTGCCGCCGAACGTGGGGAGCGGCACCGACGGAAGGACATCCATGGGCGGATCCTACCCACCGCGGCGCCCCAGCGGGTGGGCTGGTGTACGCACGGAGACCGTCGGAAACGTACTCCCGTGGAGTACACGGCTGAGACATCAGCGTGTATTCATCATCGTCGTAGCCATGGACCGGTGTACTCGCTGGCCCCTGGACCTCCTCGTGGCGGCCGGCTACAGGAGGACGTGCGAACCGGCGAGCTCCCCGACCTGTACACGTACCTGTCGTACCGTCGATACCTGGTCGACTGGTTCGAGGCGCGCAAGGCCGCCGATCACCGGTTCTCGCACCGGCTGTTCGTGCGTCGCGCGGGAGCGTCGAGCCCGTCGCTGCTGCGCGAGATCATCGACGGGAAGCGGAACCTGTCGCCGGCGATGACCGACGGGTTCGCGCGCGCGCTGGGGCTCGGCGCCTCGGCGTCGGCGTTCTTCCGCGACCTGGTGGCGCTCGACCAGGCTCCGGGGGAGGCGGAGCGCAACGCGGCCTGGCAACGGATCTCCGCCCACCGCCGGTTCCACACCGCCCGCAGCATCGACGGCGCGGCGTTCGCGTACCTGTCACACTGGTACTTGCCCGCCACCCGCGAGCTCGCGCTGCGGCCGGACTTCCGCCCCGACCCCGAGTGGATCGCCGCCACGTTGTGGCCCCCGGTGCCGGTGGTGGTGGCGCGAGAGGCGCTCGAGGTGCTGTTCGCGCTCGGGTTGCTGGTGGAGCGCGACGGCCGGGTGTCGCCGGCCGACACCTCGGTCGCGACCCCGCACCAGGTGCAGGGGCTCGCGGTGCACAACTACCACCGCGGGATGCTCGAGCGGGCGATCGACGCGATCGCGGGCGTGCGGGCCAAGGAGCGGCACCTGGTGGGGGTGACCGTGGCGGTGCCCGAGTCGCTCGTGCCCGCGTTGAAGGCCGAGCTCGACGCGGTGCAGGAGCGGCTGCTCGACCTGTGTGACGCGCGCGCGTCCGAGGCCGAGCGGGTGTACCAGATCGAGCTGTGCCTGTTCCCGCTGTCGCGCGCCGTGGAGGAGCCGAGATGATCGTGACCTGGCTCGCGTGTGTGCCCACCCCGCCCGGCGGCACGGCGGTCGGGAACCCCGGCGACGCCGACGCGGTCGCGCGGTGGTCCGACCCGGACCTGCGGCTCGACCGGGTCGCGGTGCCGGTGGCGACCGCCGGGGTCCAGCGGTGTGGCGGGCGCGAGGTGGTGCGGGCGGCCGGGGTGGTGCTCGACGGGCTCGGGCCTTCGCCGTCGACGGTGGCGGTGCCGGGGGGCCGCGCGTGCGCGGTGTGGCTCGCGCTCGGCGGCCCGATCGAACTGGCCGGGGCCACCTCCGCCGGCACCGCGTTCGAGGTCGAGCTCCCGGTGGACGCGCTCGCGCTCGACGCGGAGCTGTGGATCGACGGCGAGGCCCTGCTGTTCGAGTGGCCGCTGCCGTTCACCGCGGCCGAGCTCGACGCGCTCGGGCCGGTGGTCGAGCTGGCCGCGGCCGACCCCCGCGCGGCGGCGT
>JBEBJC010001204.1:0-2483 GCA_040080105.1 Myxococcota bacterium | reverse complement strand
GAATTCGGCGGGATGGGAGCCCGCCGAACGGGTTCACCGTCGAGGGGCGGCGGCGACGATCGCCCGTGGGGTGGCGTCGGCCTGCTCGAGCAGCGCGAGCCACGGGGTGTCCCCGAGCTCGGTGCGGAGCTTCTGCGCAGGGACCGCGATCCGCTCCGGATCCCCGGCGAACCCGGGCGGGACCACCACCTCGTGCTCGCGCGCAGCGTCGCCGAGCCGGAGCTTCACCCGCGCGCCGAACCGGAGCTCCATCCGGCGCAGATCGGTCTCGCGCGACACGTACGCCCGCCGGGCCGCCTCCCCGCCGAAGAACGGCAGCCGCGCGCGCAGGCCCACCGCGTACCGGCGCGCCACGTACGCGCCGTCACCGTTCGGCAGCGTCGCGAGCGTGGGCAGGTCGCGCGCGCGCACCGCCGGCGGGGTCCCGAACGCCGCGGCGAACCGCGCCATCGTCGCGTGGGCCTCGTTCATCCCGTAGATCCCCGGGCGGCCCGGGTGGTCGATCGCCTGGTCGACGCCGCGCAACATCCCCACGGTGAGCGGCCAGTGGTGCGACAGGCTCACCCGCTCCGACAGCGCCGCGATCCGCGGCGCGAGAGCGGCGAACCGCGCGGGGGTGAAGTGGGCCCCGCGCGGGGTCTCGCCCGCGGCCAGCGTGGCCGCCACCGTGCGCCGGGTCGAGAAGTTCGTGTTCACCGGGGTGATCCGGCCGTCGTGTGGGCGTGAGAACCCCTCCATCGTCAGGGTGAGCACCGTGGTGTGCACCTCCACCGCCGTGATCCGGTCGGGGTCGACGTCGCGGGCGAGCTCGGCGGTCGCGACCGCGGCGGCGGCGGCGTACGCGCACGCGGCCACCGGCTTGAAGCAGATCGCCTGGGTCGACCAGGTGGCGCCGAGCCGATCCCACACCGGCGGGCACGTCGGGTGGTTCGACAGCGACGTCACCAGCCCCACCGCGTGCTCCACGATGTCGGCCGCCGCGTCGATCCCGTCCTGTGCCAGCGCCGCCGCCCGCACACCCCCCACGATCGGGTCGCCGGTGCAGATCACCTTGGTGTCGGCCGAGAACGCGGCGGGGAACAGCGGGTACTCCGGGGCGGAGAGTGCGATCGCCAGCGCGCGCGCGGTGGTCGGCGCGTCGAGGCGCCACAGCCGCGCCGCCGCGGTCACCGCCGCCGCCCGGTGCAGGTACGCCTTCATGTGCCCGTGTTGTGGACCGGCGGTCATCACCGCCCCGAGCCGCCCAGCGACCTCGTTCGCGGCGATCTGCGCCAGCAGCGCCTCCTCGCCGGACGCGTCCACCAGCTGCCCGAGCGCGAGCGTCACCCCGACCGCGGCCTGGCCGGTGTGCCCGGCGAACACGAAGTCGTCGAGCTCGAGCGCGTTCGCGAGCACGCCGTACAGCCAGCACGCGGCGGTGAGCGTGCGGCCGCGGTGATCCGGCAGAGTGAGCACCGGGCCGTCCTCTCCGAGGCGGTCGAGCGCGGCGATCGCGCCGAGCCCGGCGGCGGTGCACGCGCCCGCGTACAGCGACGCGAGGATGTCGATCCGCTGGGCCAGCGCCAGCGCCCACACGTCGTCGGGCACCTGGGACCGGGTCAGCCCGACGATCCACTCGGCGGCCGGCTCGATCAGCCCCACGCGACCTCCCGGGCCCCGGTATCCCGGGCGGAGCCCTCGGATTCGGGTGGCGCGGTTCGGTGGTCTTGTGTATATGTCTTTATATACAGGAGGGCAGATGATCGAGCTCACTGGGGTGGCGCTGCGGCGCGGCTCGTTCGGGTTGGACCTCCCGCGGTTGACCCTCGAGTCGGGTCAGGTCACCGCGATCCTCGGGCCGAACGGGTCCGGCAAGACCACGCTGTTCCACCTGATCGGCGGGTTCCTCGCCCCGGGCTCCGGCGCCGTGCGGGTCGACGGGCGGGACCCGATCGCCGAGCTCGAGGTCGTCCGGCGCACGCTCGGGTGGATGACCGACGACATGCCGATGTTCCCCGGCACGCTCGCGGACAACCTCACCGCGTTGTCGGGGTTCTACCCCACGTTCGACCGGTCGTTCGCCCAACACGTGGCCGAGCGGCTTCAGGTGCCGCTCGGGGCGAAGATCGCCCAGATGTCCAAGGGGGAGGGGACCCGGGCGCGCCTCGTGTGCGCGATGGCCCACCGCCCGCGGTGGTTGCTGCTGGACGAGCCCGCCACCGGGCTCGACGTGCTCGCGCGGCGCGACTTGTTGTCGGTGTTGATGGAGCTGATGACCGACGAGGGGCGCGGGATCGTGTTCTCCTCGCACCAGGCCGCGGACGTGCAGCGGATCGCCGACCGCCTGGTGGTGCTGCGGCAGGGCCGGGTGGTCGCCGACGGCCCGACGGACGAGGTGATCGGGGACGGACGGACGCTGGACGAGCACATCGCGCAGCTTGCGGATGTCCTGAAGAATCCTGAAGCGGCAAAGGCGGAGACCGCGCGCTTCGTGGCCTCCTTCA
>JBEBJC010001203.1:0-2485 GCA_040080105.1 Myxococcota bacterium | reverse complement strand
GAAGCCGACGGCTGACCTCTCAAACTCACCGATCCGTTTCGCGTGGGTGGACCCACGCGATCCGTTTCGGTGAATTCGGATGGTTCATCCTGACGATGCGTTCAGATTTTCAGCTGATCTCGTGTGGGCCACGGTCCTTACGCGAGTCTCTCGTTGGACACGGTCTCGTGCACGCGTCTGCTGGATCGTTTTGCGGCGATGTGCCCTCCCTGCGGCATCTTTCGTGAGCAGACGATGAGGGCGGGGCGGCCGGCGAGTCCGGGGCGAGCTCACCCGCAGGATGATGTCGTGGGACGCTGCGTACTCGCGCACCAGACCGCGGGCAGCCGCGGGAAGGAAACGGGGCGCCTCGAAATAGAACGGGCCGGCGACGTCGCTCTTGGGAGGGGTGAACACCGGGGACGACCCGGTCGAGGGCGCTTCAGACTTGGTGTGGGCAGGTGTCGGCGTCCGCTTCCTCCAGAGGCGCGGGCCAGGCTTGTCCCGGACGGCGTGGAGTGCGGAAATCGATGCCGCGACAACGGCAACATCGGGCTCGCCGATCACTCGCGAGATTTCCTTGTACGGGCCACGTCCCGAGTAGCACGAGGCTCGGATAGGGCACCCGTTGCAGGCCCAGGGCTCGGTTCGAACCGCCAGCCGTGCACCACTGGCACCTGACTTGCCGGCCACGGAGTAGGGGAACAGTCGACGACCCTCCGGGCAGCGCAGCTGAGCAGACGTAGGATCGACCTGCCATCCAGGCCATGCCGTCACGTCCTGAAAGGCGCGAGCGACGAGCTCGCCGAGCGTCCCACGGACGTCAGGAAGATCTGGCGGCGACCCGGACTCGGTCGTCTCCTGCCGGTCCAAGATCGCCTGCGCCTCGCTGGGGGGCAGGACCCCGCGGTCGCCCGCAACCCCTGCGTGCTCCATTGGCTGCGGTTCCAGGGGCAAGGGCGGTCGGCGAAGCTCCTTGAGCGCCGGCCTGGCGGTCTGAAGGGGTCGGTCCGCAGGTGGCGGATCGGAGGCCCATCCAGCCGCCACCTGCTCGTTCCAGAGGAACATCCCCACCCCGCACATCCACTCCTGGCCGGGAGGATGGAACGAGAAGTTCCGACCCAGGTCGAACTCACGGTCC
Organism: Myxococcota bacterium; assembly: GCA_040080105.1. Classification (GTDB taxonomy): domain Bacteria; phylum Myxococcota_A; class UBA796; order UBA796; genus JACKER01. The sequence continues at coordinate 1,365 of JBEBJC010001203.1, read as the reverse complement.
TCCTGGGCGAACCGGTTCTCGATCGAGGACCGGCCACGGTACAGCTCGATCACGTCCGCAGGCGGCCACCGTAACGGATCCAGGGTTGTAGCGAAGATCTCGAGCTGGTGGCCGGCCCGCAGGACCCCGTGATCGGGTTCGGACGTGCGCGGGAACCGCGTCACGACGACGCGAACGGTCACGACGGCTTCTTCTTCGGCGTCGGTGGATCCTCGCAGCGTGAACGTGCCGAGTTCGGCGGCCTCCCGGTCGAGGCCGGATTCGCCCCGTCGCACCGGATACCAGTGCGCCTCGCGGAGATGAGCGACGACCTGTTCCCGATCCAAGAGCTGGTAGCGGGACAGCCGTACGAGCGGATGCGCGCCGGAGTCGATGATGGCGCGGATGGTCCCGGCGCTCCCCAGCTCCCCGTCGCCGCGGGCAATCACACGGCTGGCGTCGCCGTGTTCGGCCAAGACCCCCATCGCGGCCCTCATCAGCTCGCCACAGTGGGGCACGATCGAGCCCTCTTCCGGCAACAGGACCATTGCCAGCCACAGTCCGGCCCCATCGTGGAGCACCGGGAAGACGCGCATCCGGGACTCCCCGCGCTTTCGCCCGACATAGCCAGCTTCCCCCTGGGCACGACGCTTCCCTTCAGGGAGATCGTCACCTTCGGGCAGGTCGCGGCGACGGTAGGCGTGCACCGTGGGGTCGAGATCCATCACCGCCCAGCCGTCGCCAACGGCATCGTGGTGGAGAACGGCCGGGTGGTTCAGCAATTCCCTCGGGACGGAGGCCGCCAACAAAGCAGCAATGAACGGCCGGACCTGGCCGACCTCGAAGCCGCTCAGCGCCCGCGAGATCGATCCTGCCGTCGGCAGCGAACGCACTCCCGCCAAGCTGCCAAGACGCCGCCGGGTGACCCGACTCATCCGCTCGAAGAAGGGCCGGATCCCCCCGAGCGGACCCGCCGACAGGAACATCGTGGCCGCCGCGAACAAGCTCACGACCCCGTGACCACGCGACCGGGTCACCGGGAACCAGGATTCGATCCCGTCCAACACACCATCGGCCAACATCCGCTTCAACGCCAGCACACCGCGCTTGTGTTCCTCGGTGACGCAGGCCGGATCTCGTCGAAGGACCTCGGCATCCAACTCTCTACGAGGCATGATCCATCCGTCGTCACCCCCGGGTGTTGATGCACCCGATGGTCGCCGTGCTGAATTGCTTGGGTTCGGCGACCCGGGGTGACGATCCGCCCCAGTACTACGTCCACGTGAAAATCGCTTGGAAGCCGACGGCTGACCTCTCAAACTCACCGATCCGTTTCGCGTGGGGCCCCGGTCTCTCTGCGGGCTCGGCGCTCTCTGCGTGAGACCC
>JBEBJC010001202.1:0-2485 GCA_040080105.1 Myxococcota bacterium | reverse complement strand
ACCCCACACCGCCGGCCAGCAACACCACCGACCCGGCCACCCCGGCCGCGACCAGGGTCGCGACCGCCCACCCCCCGGAGCGGACCGGCGGCGGCGCCGCCTCGATCGTCGACTCCTCCGAGCCCTCGGGCGCCGCGATCGTCGGGGTCGACGCGGTAGGACCCGCGTTCCACGGGGAGAACTCGGCCCGGTCGAGCTTCGGTAGCTGCAGCAGCTGCTGCTCGGCCGCGCCGCGCGCGATCCGTTCGCCCGGCGTGCCGCCCGACAGCCAGGACCCGTGCGCGGTCGTGGGCGCTGCGGGCGCCACGGTGAACCCGCGCTCCGGCACCTCGCCCTGGCCGTCCAGGAACCGCAGCACCGCGCCGCAGTCCCCGAACCGCAGGTCCGGGGCGACCCGGAGCAGCCCGTCGATCGTGGCGTGGACCCGCTCCGGCACCCGCGGCGCCAGCCGGCGCGACGGGACGAAGTCGGCGTTCGCGATCGCGGCGAACAGGTCGATCACGTCTTCGGCCTGGAACGGGATCACCCCACACACCAGCCGGTACAACAGGCACCCGAGGGACCACAGGTCGGCCCGCCGGTCGACCGCGCCCGCGTCGCGGATCTGCTCCGGCGCCATGAACTCGGGCGTCCCCATGGTCGCCCCGCGGCGGGTCTTGCCCGACGAGGCTCCGTCCTGCAGCTCCTTGGCCAGGCCGAAGTCGGTGACCTTCGGCACCACCCGACCCTCCTCCACCGCGAGCAGCACGTTCGCCGGCTTCAGGTCGCGGTGGACCACCCCGCGCGCGTGTGCGTACCCGAGCCCCAGGCACACGCCGCGGAACAGCGCGAGCGACTCGTCGAGCGTGGGCTTGTACCGCATCAGCCAGCCCTCGAGCGTCGGACCGCGGACGAACTCCATCAGCAGCGCCGGCCTGCCGTCGACCGACAAGATGTCGGTGACCCGCACCACGTTCTCGTGCTCGAGGCCCGCCTGCAGCCGCCCCTCGCGCACCAGGCGCTCGCGCACGTCGCGCGACGTGATCTCGAGCACCTTGAGCGCGTGCATCGTGCCGAGCGTCTCGTGGCGGACGCGGTACACGGTGGCCATGCCACCTTCGCCGACCTTGCCCTCGACGATGTACCGGTCGACCTTCTGACCCGACTGGAGCATCGAGCTAGAACCGGCCGACGACGAACGCGCTCGCGCCGAGCCCGACCGACGCGGCCGCGGCCGAGCCGGTCACCACCACCAGCGCGTTGTTCAGCCGGTACAGCCGGTCGAGCCGATCCGGTGTGGTGCGGGGGTCCTGGTACGTGGAGTGGACCCACAGGTTCGCCCCGTACGCCGCCCCTGCGCCGACCGCGGCGACCGCCGCCGCTGCGAGCCAGCCCCGATCGGGACCGGTGTGCACGACCTCCTGGGGCGGCAACCCCCTCCCCAGGTGCCGCCGACCGTCCATCGGCGCGGCCGGGTAGGTGGGCGCCGGGTCGCCGGGCCACAGGTACGCGGTCTGCGCGGCGGCGCCATCCGAGCCCACCCGCTGGAACAGCGTCGGCAGCTCGAGCGATCGGACGTCGCCGGTCATCCCGTCGAGCTGTAGGCGCCCCTCGAGCGGCTGCGGCAACCGGGTGGTCTCGTCCGCGTCGGGGTCACCCGCCGAGTAGTCCGCCAGCGCGGGGTGGCCCGTCGGCAACACCGACTCGGGGAACCGGTAGGTGGGCTCGATCGACCGCGCGGCCGCGAACGCCGAGATCGACCGCTCCGAGTCCCGGTCGACGAACGAGCGGAGCCCCTCGAACCGGTGCAGCTCCGCCACCAGGTGGCGGCCCAACACGTCGCCGGTGCACGGGAGCGCCGCGTCGAGCGCGGTGAGCTCGTCCTTGAACCGATCCACGTCGAGCTCGATCCATGCCTGCTGCGCAGCGGCGAGCCGGTCGGTGAGGTCAGCGGTGGTCGGGGTCGGGCCCGTGCAGGGCGCCGCAGCCGCGGTGGCCCAGCCGAGCATCACGAGCGGAGTCATCTGCCACCGGTATACACCACCAGCGGGGGTGCGGGTGCGGGTGGTGAGCCTGGCGTGCTCGAACACCGAGATCGTGTGCGCGCTGGGCTGCTCGGACACCCTGGTGGGCGTAGACGACCACTCCGACCACCCCGCGCCGGTGGTGGCGCGGCTGGCGCGGGTCGGGCCCGACCTCGGCATCGACGTGGAGGCGGTGCGCCGGCTCGAGCCCGATCTGGTGCTCGCGTCGCTCACGTTGCCCGGCCACGAGCGGGTGGTGGAGGCGATCGACCGCGCCGGCCTGCGGTACGTGGCGCCGGACCCCCAGTCGTTGGCCGACGTTGGGCGCGACTGCCGCGACCTGGGGCGGCTCCTCGGGGTGCCCGAGCGCGGGGAGGCGCTCGCGGCCGAGCTCGATGCCGCGCTGGTCCAGCGCCCGCCCACCGGGGTGCGGGTGGTGGTGGAGTGGTGGCCCAAGCCGGTGATCGTGCCTGGCGCGCGGT
>JBEBJC010001201.1:0-2489 GCA_040080105.1 Myxococcota bacterium | reverse complement strand
AGGCCGCCCCGCGCGAGGCCCCGCGGTTCCCCACGATGGCCCGCACCGACACGGTGGCCGCCGCGTTCTCCACCCCGGACACCTGGTCGGCGGTGGTCAGCGGCGCGTTCCTCGACCGGCGCTCGCTGCGCGGCGACCCGCGCCTGGCGAACCCCGGGCTGCCCGCGGGCCCGGAGGAGCACGCGCCCGGGCTCGCCACCACCGGGGCGCTGGCGCGGGAGCTCGCGCGCGCCGCGCTGCGCCGGACCCACCACCTGGTGCCGCGGCTGATCACCCTGGACGGCGGTCGGTTCGGGGCGGACCTGCCCGGCGCGGGGACCGTCGCCGCGGCGGTGCTGCAGACGGTGGCGCCGGTGTGCGAGAACCCCGAGATGTCGCCGATCCCCGACCCCGGCGGGCTCCCGTCGGACTGGGACGACCTGGTCGACGAGGTCGAGTCGCTGGTCCCCCCGCTCGGCGCCCGCCTCCGGTCGCTGCCGGCCCCGGCCGCCGGCGACCGGTGGGCCGCGGAGGTCCAGCGGGAGGGGTACGCGGCCAAACACGGGCGCCGAGACGCGCTGTGGGCGTGGCGGTGGGCGATCGGGCGCGCGCGGCGCCTGATCGTGCTGCAGACGCCGCTGTTGTCCCGCACCGGTGACCACAGCGAGCTGGAGCGGATCGATCTGGTGCAGGCGCTGGTCGACCGCCTGACCGCGGTGCCGTCGCTGCGGCTGATCGTGGGGGTCCCGCGCGAGATCCCGTTCGGCCCGGGCTACGAGAGCTTCGCCGCCCGGTTCCACACCAGCCGCAACGAGGTGCTCGACGCGCTGGTGGCCGCCGGCGGCTCGCGGGTGCTGGCGTTCCACCCGATCGGGTTCCCCGGCCGGCCGGAGGTGCTGCGGACCACGGTCGGCGTGGTGGACGACAGCTGGGCGATCCTCGGCACGAGCTCGTTCTCCCGCCGCGGCATGACCTTCGACGGCGGCCTGGACCTGGTGTTCACCGACCGGGACCGACTGGACGGGGCGTCGGTCGCGGTGCGCCGCCTGCGCCGCGAGGTGATGGCCCACTGGCTCGGCCTGACGGCGCCCGCCCCCGGGGCCACGCCGACGGCCGGGTTCGTGCGGCTGGGCTCCCTCGACGGCGCGTTCGACCACCTGACCGAGGTGCTCGCACAAGGCGGCGACGGGACGATCGAGCCGTGGTGGCGCGGGCCGTCCGAGCCCCCGCCGCAGTCGGTCGACCTGGCGGACCCGGAGGGTCGGGCGTTCGGCGACCAGCTGCTGCAGGCGGTGTTCGCCGCGGCGCTGGCCGCGCTGGGGCAGTCGGTCTGACCGACGGGTTCACCACGAACCCGTTCGACGGAGCCACGCCGCCGCCGCCACGGTCGCCGCGAGGAACGGCAGGCCCGTCGGCCCGGGGAACAGCAACCACGGCCCTTCGGGCGCGAGCGTCGCCCAGCCGGACGCGATCAGGCCCCCCATCAGGACGTTGCCGGTCACGTGGGCGGCCACCGCGGGCCACACCGCGTCCGCGCGGTCGCGCAGCGCGGTCAACAGGACGCGGTACGCGACACAGCCGGCGACGAACAGGCCGATCCGCCACGCGCCGAGCGGCCCGGCGGTCCCGAACAGGCCGAGCACGACCTCCGGGGGCCCCAGCGCCGCGACCACGAGGTGCCAACCTGCCCACACGAGGCCGAGGCCGAGGACCCCGAGCCGAGGTCCGAGGCCCGCGCGGGCGACGGTCAGCCCGCCCGCGGCCCAGCCGAGCTCCTCGAGCGTGCTCGTGAGCGCGCCGCCGAGCGCGCCGGTCAGGGCGGCCGCGAGATCCACCTTCCCGCCGAGGACGAGCGCGCCGCCGGCGACCGCGCCGAGCGCGCCGACGGCGATGATCGCCGCGGTGAGCCCCACGGCGAGCCCGACCGCGCTCGCCGCACGCCGCGCGGGGAGCCGGGGCAGGCCCCACGCGAGGGCGTTCCCCACGAGCGCAGGTCCGAGCAGGAACACCAACATCGCCGGTCCGGCGGTCGCGGCGTCGGTCGGCGCGAGCGCGGCGAACGCGAGGGCCGGCCCGCCGATCACCCCGGCCGTGAGCGCCCAGAACCGCCACGCCGCCGCGGCTCGTCGGGTGAGCACGCGCAGCGCGGCCGCCACGAACGGACCCCGGCCGGGCAGCGTCGCGACGAGCGTCGTGAGATCGGCCACCGACGCCGCCTCGTCGAGGAACCGGAGCGCCCGGTCCACCGGGTTGTCTCGGAACATCGCCATGAACACCGGGATCGTCGCCGGCCCGCGCGCGCGGACGAGGTCGAGCAGCGTCCCGTCGAGCCACCGCGGCAGCTCGGGGTCCGCGGGCAGCCCGAACGGGTCGCCCGATCGGCGCAACGACGCCGCGATCCGCACAGCGTCGTCGTGGATGCGGACGAGCGCGTAGCCGGTCGACGCCTTGAGCCGCCCGCCGGCGTTGCCGAGGGTGAGCACCCGGGTCCCGGTCCGCCGGGGGAACCG
>JBEBJC010001200.1:0-2489 GCA_040080105.1 Myxococcota bacterium | reverse complement strand
GTGGCTGCTCGGGTGGGATCGACCCGCCCCGCAGCCCGGGCTCGACCATCGGGCGTTGGACCCGGCGCGGGTGCGCGCGCGCGAGGTGCCCCCGACCCGCGGCGCGTGGGTCGAGGCCGCCCGCGGGTGCGCCGCGGAGGTGGTGACCACGTTCACCTCGGCCAAGGCGCTCGATCCCGAGACCTGCACCGTGTGCCTGCGCTGCGTGAGCAGCTGCCCCACGGGCGCGCTCACCGCCACCCGCCGCCGGGACGAGCTCCGGTTCGACCCCGGGGCGTGCGTGCGGTGCGGCGTATGCCACGACGTGTGCGAGCCGCGCGCGCTGACCCTCGCCGATCCGGTCCGCCTCGGCGCGCTCACCGAGGGCCCCGCGTCGCTCGGCCGCCTCGCGGTGCGCCGGTGCATCGAGTGCGGCGACCCGTTCCCGATCCGCAGCGGGTCGGAGCGGTGCCCGCGGTGCGACGACCTCGACGCCGAGGCGCGCGAGCTCGTCGCCGGCCCGCGGGGGTCGGCGTGAACGACGACGACCCGTTCGACCCGATCGCGCGGCGGCTCACCACGCCGGCGCAATGTGGCGTGTACCTCGCGCGGAACGAGATCGTGGTGTTGGCGCGCCTGCACGACGCGAGCCTCCGGATGGGTGAGCGTCGGCGGATGTTGGTCGACGTGTGGAAGTCGGCCGGGTCACCGGCGGAGCTCGAGGCGGTGGTGGTGCGGCTCGCCGACTTCTGCCGCGAGTCGGCCGCGCGGTACCGCGAGCTCGCCGAGGCCTACCCGGGCGCAGCGGCGCTGCTCACCCCGTGGATCACCAAGGCAGAGGCCACGATCACCGCGCTCGAGGCCCTCGCCGAGGACGTCCACGACGGCTGAACGATCGGGCCTACGCCGCGAGCACCCGGGCCGCGGGGACCGCGCGCGCCTCGGACCGCAGGACCCACGACGCCGCGCCCAGCGTCAGCAACACCAGCGGGGCGACCGCGCCGCCGAGCCCGTCACCGGCGAACAGATGTGAGGCCGCGGCCCCGGTGAGCGCGAAGAAGAACCCGGCGTACGCCCACTCCTTCACCAGCGGGAACCCGGGAACCAGGATCGCGATCACCCCGGCCACCTTCCAGAACCCGAGGATCCGGGCGAAGTACTCCGGGTACCCGAGGTGCCCCATCGCCTCGCGGATCGCGTCCGCCACGACCAGATCAGCGAGCCCGCTCCCGGTCAACGCCACCGCGAACAGCCCGGTCACAATCCAAAACCCGATGGTCTTCGGCGCCATGTCGACCTCCTTCGGCACCCACGGTATGGTTGTGATCGAACTGCAACAAGCTCGACCACCGACACAACAGCCGTCCGTTTCGATCACAGTAAGGCCCGAGGTGCCCGTGAACACGCCGCTCGACCTGGACCAGTACGTCGCGATCGTCGAGGCCGGCAGCATCTCGGAGGCCGCGCGGCTGACCGGGGAGCCCCGCGCCACGTTGTCGCGGCGGCTGACCCGGCTGGAGGAGCAGCTCGGCGTGCGGCTCGCGCACCGTTCGACCCGCCACCTCGAGCCCACCCGGGCTGGCCTCGAGCTGTACCACCGCGCCCGGCACATCGTCGACGAGGTACACGCCGCCGAGCAGGCCCTGCGCCGGCTCGACGACGTGCCCCGCGGACCGCTGCGGGTGTCGGTCCCGAACGGCCCGATGCTGGCGCCGCTGTTCGCCGCGTTCCTCGGGGAGCACCCCGGCGTCCTGCCCGACATCGTCGCCACCGACCGCCACGTCGACCTGGTGCGCGAGGGGTTCGACGTGGCGATCCGGGCCGGGCGGGCGACCGATCCGTCGCTGGTCCGACGGGTGATCGCCCACGCGCGGGTGGTGGCGGTCGGATCGCCGGCGTACCTCGCCGCCCGCGGTGTCCCGCGCACGCTGGCCGACCTCGGCGAGCACGCGTGCATCGTCGGCTACGGCGGCGGCGAGCGGATGGTCCCGGTGTGGCCGTTGCTCGATGGCGGCGAGGTCAGGGTCCCCGGGCGCATCGGCTGCAACGAGCTCGGCATCGCGATCGCGCTCGCGGTGGCCGGCCACGGGCTCACCGTCGCGCCCGACGCGCTGGTCGCCGGCCCGCTCGCCGCGGGGCAGCTGCAGCTGGTGCTCCCCGAGCTCGTCGGCTCCACTTCGACGCTGGCCTTGGTGTACCCCGAGCGCCGGCTGCTCGAGCCCGCGGTGCGCGCGTTCGTCGACTTCACCGCCGGGTGGTTCGAACGCAACGCGGAGGTCCTCCGAGAGCCGTCGGTTGGAGCCTGCTGACCGCCGGAGTTACCGTGGCTGCTCCGGAGGTGACGTGGACCTGAAGCACCTGGACGCTCCGCCCACCGAAGCAGAGCGGGCCGCGGTCGACGCGGTTCTCGGCGCCGCGGGCCCCGATCGGCCGGTGTCGATGCCGGAGGCGCGCGGGCTCCGGCGCCACCTGCTCCCGGCGCTGCACGCGCTGCAGGATCGGGTCGGGCG
>JBEBJC010000187.1:0-11548 GCA_040080105.1 Myxococcota bacterium | reverse complement strand
GCCCCGTCGAACTTCCGGATCCCGATCCCGTACGCGACCCACGCGTTGACCACCGCGGTGCCGCGGGTGTCGTGCAGGTGCAGCGCGATCTCGTCGAGCTGCAGCCCCGCGCGGGACACCCGGCCCACCACGCCTTCGACCTGGTGCGGGTGCGCCATCCCGGTGGTGTCCCCGAGCGCCACCTCGTCGGCGCCCGCCGCGCGCAGCTCGCCGGCCAACGCCGCCACCCGATCCGGATCGACCGCCCCTTCGAACGGGCAGCCGAACGCGGTGGACACGTAGCTCCGGACCGCCAACCCCTCGCTCTTCGCGGTGGCGATCACCTTCATCTGCTCGGCGAGCGACTCACGAACCGTGCGGTTCACGTTCTTCCGGTTGTGGCTCTCGGACGCCGACAGGAAGGTGCAGATGTTCCGCACGCCCGAGTCGAGCGCGCGATCGAGCCCGATCGTGTTCGGCACCAGCGCCCAGAACCGCACGTCGGGGTGGGCCGCGCTCACCGGGGCGAGGGCGCGCATCACCTCGGTCGCGTCGGCGAGCTGCGGGATCCACCGCGGGCGGACGAACGAGGTGACCTCGATGTCGCGAAAGCCGGCCTCTACGAGATCGCGCGCGAGCTCGACCTTCACCGGTGTGGGGACCACCACGGACTCGTTCTGGAGCCCGTCACGCAGGCAGACCTCGAACAAACGTACCGACGGGTTCATCGCCGCACCCTATCACGAAACGCGCCGCGGATCGGGGATCCGGGGGGTTTCGGAGGTCACTGCGGGTCGGGCGCCGCCGTCAGCCGGGCGAGCTCCCGGTCGGCCCGCATCCACGCCATCACCGCCTCGGGATCCCCCCGGTCGACGTACGCCGGCAACAGGCGGCTCTCTTGCAGGCGCACCAACACCTCGAGCCGCTTCAGCTCGACCTCTCGCTCGCGGATCTTCAGGAACCCGCGCCCGAGCCACGCTGCGAGGGGGAGCCCGAGCGTGACCCCGAGAGGCACGGCCACGAGCGACGACATCCCCAAGAACACGATGGCAACTCCGATTCCGTCCAGCACGGCCGACCTCCCGGGGCCGATACGACAGCGGCGGCCGGATATTTCACCGCCCCTGCCACCGCTTGTCGCTCGCGGTGGGCCCGACCGAGGTGAGGACGACCGGCGCCTGCACCACCTCGGCGACGTACGGGACCGGATCGAGCGCAGCCAGCCGCGGCTGTACCGACGCCAGCTGCTGGCCGAGCGCCTCGCGCCACGCCCAGTCGTCGGGCTCGCCCAGCTCGAGGTCGTCGATCGGTCCCTCGGGGGTGTCGTACCCCACGCACACCTGCCACTCGGGCACCTCGGCCACCCGATCCACGCAGGTCACCACCACCCCGTCGACCGACCCGACCACCTGGCGCGCGTACCGCAGCAGCACCCCGTCGAGCGGGCCCACCCGGAAGTCGCCCTGCCACCCGTCGCTCGCGTTGTGGGGCTCCGGCAGCCGCCAGTCGCACCCGGTCGGGAACGGCCCGAGGCCGTGCCGGGTCGCGTACGCGCGGGTCACGCCGAGGCGGCACACCGCGCGGTCCGGCACCTCGGCCAGCGCCCCGGCGAACGTGCAGTCACTCCAGGTGGTGTGCGGGTGGAACCCCCACCGCTGGTCGAGCAGCACCCCCTGGGCACCCTCGAGCACCACCCGCCGCGCCGCCGCGATCCGCTCGCGCGAAGCCTCGGGATCGAGCACCGCGATCGGGATCGACCGCCAGGTCTCCAGCACGATCTGCACCATGCCGCGGTCGGCGAGCACCGCGTACTCGTCGTCGGCTCCGGGGAGGTACCGCAGCTCGGCCATCTCCTCGAGCTTGCGGGCGCGCTGCCGCTCGAGCTTGGTCCGCAACCCGTCGACCGAGCGGAGGTCGGCGGCGGTCACCCCGTCGTCGCACCCCGACGCCTCGTCGAGGCGAACCTCACCCACTCCGACCCCGGTGGTGCCGTGTGCGCGCGGGCCCCTGCCGAGCTCGCGCAGCCGGCACGCGGCCTGCTGGAACGGGGTGATCACCGCGGCGCGGGCGTCGACCGTCAGGCGCCCGAGCGGATCCGCCACCCCGACGCGCTCGAGCCGCCGCGCCTCCACCGCGAGCCCGCCCGGGTGCAACACGAACGCCGCCCCGAGGTGCGTCTGGACCCCGTCGACGAACGAGCCGGCGCCGAACTGGGCGAACGTGTGGTGCCGGCCGTCTGCGGTGACCACGTTGTGGCCGGCCTGAGCCCCCCCGTTGAACCGCACGACGAGCCCAGCGCCGCGGTCGCGCACCAAGAAGTCGACGACCGAGCCCTTGCCTGCGTCGCCGAACCCCAGGTCGACCACGGCCCACGCGTCGACGGTTCCATCGCGGGGATCGATCACCGATCGTAGCCCGAGGGGCCGTCGCCGCTCGGCCACCCGCCGCTGCCGAGCGGCGGCGACGCAGCACCGTCCCGCCCGATGCTCGCGGCGAACGGCGTGAGCGCCTTCGCCACCCCAGCGGCGCGCTTCGGGTCGAGCCCGGCGGCGGTGTATCGCTGCACCAGCTGGTCGAGGGAGGTCGCGTACCCCTCGAGCAGCGCCACCAGGCCCGCCGCCACGAACCCGGTGTCATCGGGCGTGGCCATCGCGATCACCCGATCGCCGAGCAGGTCGCGCCAGTGCCGCTCGACGTTCGCTGCCCGGCCCGCGTCGGGGATCAGGTAGAACGGCTCGTACCGCTGCTGCAGCTCGTCGATGACCGCGCGGATCGGCAGATCGTCGGGCAGCACGTCGCCGATCAGCCCGTGTACCTGGGCTCGGCTCACCGCCGGGTTCGGCGGCTCGTCGCCGGTGATGAACAGGTAGCCCCGCCGCTTCCGCTTCTCGAAGCAGTCGAGCGCGGTGTGGCGGGCGCAGAAGTACATCGCGAGCTCGTACGACTCGTTGCCGCCGCCGCCGCCGCCCTCGAGGTACAGCGAGGTGAGCCACTGGTCCATCAGCCGGTCGGTCGACTCGAACTGGCCGACCTGCAGCGGCGCGCGGTCGCCGTTCGCGCACCCGATGCCCATGAACAAGATCTGCGGATCGGCGACCCCGGCGTCGAGCAGGGTGCGCATGAACGCCGGCAACGTGTGGGTCGCGAGCTCCTTCGGGATCTCGCCCATCGAGCCGCTCACGTCGAGGGCGAACACGATGCCGATCGAGTTCGGGTGAGGCTCGCTGTCGCGGCACTCGCGCAGCTTCACCCCGTGGGGGTTCATCAGCGGGTGGCACGCGCTCTGGGTGAACACCTCGGCGCGGGCGCTCTGCCGCGCCGCCGCAACCGCGACGTGTGCGTCGTGACTGTACGAGCCGTATCCCATGGGGGTCCTCCGATCAGCGCCAGCCGGGCATCGGCAGCGGGTTGTACGCAGGGGGGCCGTACGCGGCCCGGCTGTGGACCGCGAGCTCCTCGGTGAGCAGGAACCCGTCGGCGTCGGCCTGGCCCGCGGCGACCCGGCGAACGAAGCTCGCCACCGGCTCGGCGAACGTGCACAGCGACGACACGGTGCGGGCGGCCTGCGCGTGGTCCACCTTCGGCATCGCCCGCCGATCGGCTGGGTAGAACGAGGCGAACGGAGCGACGATCCCGGGGATCCGCTCGCCGATCTCCACCGTCGACCCGAACCCGCACAACGTGGCGCCGTGGTCGCGCGGGTGGACCAGGACGTGCTTCGGGAGCACCGCCCCGTGGGCGAGGCCCGCCCGGTGCACCACCGCGAGCGCCTCGAACACCCGCCGCAGGATCCACACCCCGATCCGCCCGTCGATCCCCGACGGCCACGCCGCCGCCACGTCGGCGAGCGAGTGCACGAACCCGGACCGCCACTCCACCACCGCCACCTGCCGCTCGATCCCGTCGCGGGTCACCGGTCCCAGCGCGATCGGGCGCGGCAGGCGGGCCGTGATCCGCGCCCACCGTGGATCGGCCGACCGCCAGATCTGCTCGAGCGACGTCACGCCGCGCCGCACGTGGTCGGCGTCGCGGGACGACCGGTTCACCCGCAGCACCACCAGCTCGCCGAGCCGGGTGGCCCACCGGGCGCGGTACACGTCGGACGCGTCGCCGCGCGCGAGCTTGCCTTCGATCACATAGGTCCGGCCGCCGACGTTCACCCGCGGCCGCCCGTCGTCGAGGATCGCCGACGCGGACGGAGCGCCGATCGCATTGTTCGACGAGCAGTACCGGCACAACACGAACGCGTCGAACGCGCGGGCGTCGAGCGGGGCGCCACACGCGTCGCAGAACAACACCCGGACCTGGCCGTCGCTCCCCATCTGCAGAACGTACTCCGGCGGCGGGAGGCCGGATCGCGGCCCGCGGCATACCAGGGGTTCCCGGGAGGAGACGTGAGAGTCGCGGTGATGGGCGGCACGACGGGGATGGGGCGCGCGGTGGCGCGCGAGCTGGCGGCGCGGGGCGACACGCTGTTCTTGTGGGGGATCCCCGAGGACGAGCTGCGTCGGTCGGCGACCGACCTCGAGCAGCGCGGGGCGCAGGGAGGCGTGGGGTGCGCGGCGGTCGACCTGCTCGACGCCGACACGTTCGCCCCGGCGGTCGCGGCGGCGGTCGCCACGCTCGGGCGGATCGACGCGGTGGTGATCACCGCCGGGATGTTCGCGCCGCAGGACAAGCTCGAGCAGGACCTCGAGTTCACCCGCAAGATGCTCGTGGTGAACTACGCGCACCTGGTGGTGTTCTGCGAGCACGTGCGGCGCGAGCTGATGTCGAAGGGCGGCGGCATGTTGGTCGTGTTCTCCTCGGTCGCCGGCGACCGGGGCCGCAAGCCCGTCGCGCTGTACGGGTCGTCGAAGGCGGGGCTGTCGCACTACCTCGAGAGCCTCGACCACAAGTACCGGGCGGAGGGCCTGGTCACGATCTGCGTGAAGCCCGGGTTCGTGCGCACCTCGATGACCGAGGGCCTCAAGCCCCCGCCGTTCGCCGGTGACCCCGAGCAGGTCGCGAAGCAGGTCGTGCGGGCGATGGACCGCGGCACCCCGCTCGTGTACGCCCCGTGGCCGTGGCGGTACGTGATGATGGTGATCCGCTCGCTGCCGCGGTTCGTGATGCGCCGGGTCGGGTTCTGATCGACGGTTCGGGACACGAGGTGGCGTCCGCCGACCGGGGCCCGAGGTAAGGGAGCCGCGGAGGACCCACCCCGATGTTGACCCTGATGTGGCTCGCGTGTGCCCCGGATCCCGGTGAAGGAAAGCCCAAGGCCGAGGTCGTGGCGGTCGATCCGGCACCCGTCGCCGCCCCCGCCGCCGCGCCGCAAGGTGGGTTGCCGGTCCCGGCCGTCGCCGGCACCCCGCTGAAGCTCGACCGGGCGAAGAGCCGGGTCGACGCGGTCGGCGCGAAGATCACCGCCACCCACCCGATCGTGTTCCACACGTTCGACGGCGTGGTCGGGGTCGAGGGCGACGTGGTGAAGGGGGTGGCGTTCGCGGTCGAAGTGGCGAGCCTCGAGGCCGACAAGCCGAAGCTCACCACCCACCTCAAGGACGCGGACTTCCTCGACGCCCCGACCTACCCCCACGCGACGTTCGCCTCGACCGAGATCACCGCGGGCGGTGAGGGCGGGACCCACACGGTCACCGGCGACCTCACGATCCACGGCAAGACGCTGCGGGTGACGTTCCCGGCGACGATCGCGGTCGGAGCGGCCGAGGTCAGCGCGAAGACCGAGTTCACGATCGACCGGCAGGACTTCGGCGTGACCTACCCCGGCCGGCCCGACGACCTGGTGAAGGACAACGTGGTGCTGAAGATCGACCTGGTCGCGCCCCGCACCTGACCCGGTCAGGCGTGGGTCCAGCCGGAGTACAACAACACCGCGATCAACAGACCCACGCCGCTCCAGATCGCCGCCCAGGTGCGGGTTCGCTTCACGTCCTCGTCGTCGATCGCGCGCGCCAGGGCCACCCCGACCTCGGGGTCCGCCGCGCCCAGCGTGAACCGCCGCCACGACACGATCTGGGCGTACCGCGCGAGCAGCAGCCGCAGCACCGCGTCGTCGATCTCGGTCGGCGACCGGAACCCCGCCGTCCACAGCGCGAGCGGCGACACCCGGATCGCGAACCCGCGCCGGTGCTGCACCAGCTCGGTCACGTCGTACGGCCGCTCGCCCCACCCCACGGTGATCGTCGCGACCCACTGGCGGGCGCGCCGCCGCCCGAGCCAGGTCGTGTGCGGGCTCAGCCACCGCGGATCGGCGAGCGCCCCGAGGTCGCGCGCCCACTCGGCCGCCATCTCCGCCCCTCGCCCCCGCATCCGCGAGGCGTAGTGCGGGACCACCACCCGCTCGATGTAGTCCTGCGCCCGCTCGATCGCCGCCGCGACCGCGTCGACGAACGGCTCGTCGAGCCCGCTGGTCCCGGTCCGGCCGGCGCGCAGATCGTGGCTCCGCCGCTTGCCCGGATCCGACACGATCGCCCACGCGGCGGCGATCTCGCGGAACCGCTCGGCCGCCTCGGGGCTCGCGTTCTTGTCCGGGTGCCAGGCGCGCGCGAGCCGCCGGTACGAGCGGCG
The DNA here is from genome assembly GCA_040080105.1 of Myxococcota bacterium. Taxonomy (GTDB): domain Bacteria; phylum Myxococcota_A; class UBA796; order UBA796; genus JACKER01. The sequence goes on along the minus strand of JBEBJC010000187.1, from coordinate 4,996 downwards.
GATCGCGTCGACAGACGCGTCGGACGGGACCTCGAGCACCGCGTACGGATCCTTCACCGGGCCCTCGTATCTGGGCGGACGACGGGTCGGCGTGTCACGTTGCGCCGGGAGGCGTACGTGGTGCTGCTCTGGGCCTCCGGCTGCCGTGAGCCCGCGGCCGGAGGCGCGCCGAACCTGGTGCTGGTCACGATCGACACCCTGCGGGTCGATCCACTCGGGCCGTGGGGGGGCGACCCGGGGCTCACCCCTGCCCTGTCGGCGTTCGCGGCCGACTCGACCGTGTTCGACCAGGCGATCTCGGCCGCACCGTGGACCAAGCCGGCGGTGACCACGATCTTCACCTCCCAGCTGCCGCGCGACCACGGCGTGACCCAGTGGGAGCCGGAGTACGCCTTGCCGCCCGAGACCCCGACGCTGACGACCGCGCTGCGGGCCGCCGGGTACGAGACGAGCGCGGTGGTGAGCCACCTCGCGCTCGATCCGGAGGAGGGCAACCACTTCGAGGTGGGGTTCGACCGGTTCGACCGGTCGGTGCTGGGGCTGGGCCACCCCCACGTGGTCACCTCGGCCGAGCCGGTCGCGGACCTCGCGCTGGCCGAGCTCGATCACCTCCGTCCGCCGTTCTTCCTGTGGACCCACTTCTTCGACGCCCACGCGAACTACCTGCCCCACCCCGAGCACCCGACCGGCGACCTGCCGTACGACCTGTACCAGGGCGAGATCGCGTGGATCGACGACCAGCTCGGCCGCCTGCTCGACGCCGCGTCGGACCCGGACACGGTGGTGGTGGTGATGGCCGACCACGGGGAGGAGTTCTACGACCACGGCGGGGTCGAGCACACCCACACGCTGTACGACGAGCTCGTACACGTGCCGCTGATCGTCCACCGGCCGGGCGACGCTCCGTCACGGGTCGGGGTCACGGTGGGCAGCATCGACGTGGCGCCCACGATCCTCGCCGCGCTCGAGGTCCCCGCGCCGAGCACGTTCACCGGCGAGCCGCTGACCTGGACCGCCGCCGGGCCGAGCGCTGTGGCCGACCGCACCGTGTTCTCCGAGACCAGCCGCCAGGCGGCGCTGCGCTCGGTGACCCGCGGCGCGCACAAGCTGGTGCACGACCTCGCCACCGGGGGCTGGACCCTGTTCGACCGCAGCGCCGACCCGGGCGAGACCGTCGACGCGTCGGCGGCGCAGCCCGAGGTCCGCGCCGAGCTCGAGGCGCGCCTGCGCGAGACATACCCGGAGATCGCGCGTTAGCGGGGCGGGTGCACCGCTCGCTACTGGCCCTGACCCTGTGGTTCCCCTCCTCCGCGCTGGCGGCCGAATGGCCGGCGGCCCCGTCGGAGGCCCCGTGGGGGCGATCACCTGCCGGGGTCGAGGTGCAAGACGTGGTCGTGGGGCAAGGCGCCGAGGTGGTGCCGTACTCCCGCGCCGAGGTGCACTACACCGGGATGCTCGCCGACGGCACCGTGTTCGACACCAGCCTCGAGCGCGGCCAGACGCTCGCGTTCAAGGTGGGCGCGCACCAGGTGATCCCGGGCTGGGAAGACGGGCTGCTCGGGATGCGGGTCGGCGGCACGCGGCGGCTGGTGATCCCGTCGGCGCTCGGGTACGGCGACCGCGGGATGGGCTCGATCCCGCCGCACAGCACGCTGTACTTCGAGGTGCAGCTGATCGCGATCACCCCGCCGCGCGCTGCGCCGGCGAACCCGCCCGAGGTCGCGGCCGACGCGTGGATCGACGGAGACGGCGCTCGGTACGCCGAGGTGGTGGTCGGCACCGGGCCGAAGTCGAAGCCGGGCCAGCGGGTGTGCGTGGACTACGCGCTGTGGCAGGCCGGCGCGCTGGTCGAGCAGACCTGGAGCCGCGACACCTGCACCTGGTTCCGCCGCGACGACGACGACCTGCCGCCGGGCCTCGACGTGGGCGTGGCGCGGATGCGCGAGGGGGGCACCCGCGCGGTGCAGACCTCCGATCGGCTGTACCTGATCGAGCTCGCCGACACCGGCAAGTAGGGTCAACCGGGGTCACAGGTCGCGCACGTGTCCTCGCCGGCGCAGTCCGAGTCGAGGCAGTCCGGCAAGCCGTCGCAGTCGTCGTCCACCCCGTTCGCGCACTGCTCCGCCCCTCCCCCACCGATCGCGGGATCCGCGTCGTCGCAGTCCTGCGGGCCGCCGCACCCGAGCCGGGCGAACGCCCCGTCCCCGTCGGCGTCGTCGCAGCACACCGCGGCGCCGAGGCACGTCCCGTCGTCGCAGTCCACCAGCCCGTCGCAGTCGTCGTCCGCCCCGTTCGCACACGCCGCGTCGTCGGTCTCGGGCACCCCGCCCTCGGCGCACCCGCCGACCGGCGACGCGTCCGGCAACAGCGCGGCCGCCGACACCACGTAGGTCGGGTTCGGGTCGTCGCCGCCGTTCGGCTCGTACGGCTCCGGGTTCATCTCCTCCCCGTGGCAGCTGATCCAGCACCGGCGGCGCAGGTAGTTGCTGCTGGCCGGGTCGACGTTGATCTCCCACACCGGCACGCCCCCGTCCGGGTGCTCCACATCGGGCGCGAAGTTCACCAGGTGGGTCTTCACCCCCGCCGGCGGTGAGGTGTAGGTGGTGGTGCCGGTCGACCTCACCACCTGGTAGATCGTGTTCGACGCGGTGCGGTTGCTGTGCACGTTGAAGTGGCAGCTCGAGCACGACGCCGTCACTTCCTTGTCCTCCAGGTGGTACCAGTGGAGGTTGTCGCGATCGTCGTTGAAGTAGTTCGACGACCCGTCGCGCGACAGCAGCTCGTTCTCGGCGTGGCAGTTCAGGCACAGCTCGGCGTTGTCCGGGTTCCAGTTCTCGCTGGTGTACGCGCGGCCGTACTCACCGCGGAGGATCCAGTCGTTGGACGAGCCGTGGGGGCCGGTCGGCGACGCCGAGTCCTCCGCGAGCGTCGCGTCGAGGGTCCGGTTCGACGCGTGGCAGTCGGTGCACTTCAGCACCGTCGAGGTAGAGAGCCCGTTCGGCGCGAGCTGCGCGGCGAGGTTCGCCGACTGGTTCCGCCCCACCGCGGCCACCGGGTGGAACGCGGAGTTGGCCGTCGCGAAGTCGAGCCGCTTGTTCGTGGCCGGGGTCGCGTTCGCGTCGCGCGCCGCGTTGTACGCGTCGCCGTGGCAGTTGAAGCACAGCTCGTACTGAAGCAGCTCGCGCGGGTTCGCGGTGCCGTACCCGACCGGCGCCCCGGCGAGATCGATCCCGGCCTTCCCGGCGAGCCGATCGTCGGGGCGGGCCTGGTGCGGGTTGTGGCAGCTCACGCACTCGACCGCCCGATCGGTGCCCGGGTACCCGAGCTGGTCGCTGTCGCGGATCGGGTGGGTGCGGAACACCGTGCCGTTCGCGTCTTGGTTCGCGACCACGTCGGTGCGCAGGTCGGTGCCGGCCGGTGACCCGTCGTGGCAGGTGAAGCACAGGTCCTCGGCGTCGTCGGGGTCGGCCCCGGGCGTGACCGCGTCGGTGTCGTACCGCTCGACCCACAACCGCGGATAGTCGTCGTCGGGGGCGGCGTCGTCGGGCCAACCGTGCGGCCAGTGGCAGTTCACGCACCCGTTCACCCGCTCGGGTGTGTTCGCCGGGAAGCTCGAGCCGTACTGACCGCCCGGCCACAGGAACGCGTCCGACACGAAGTGGGACCCCGCGCGGTCCGCGAGGGTGTGGCACTCGAAGCACAGCTCGGTGATCGCGGCGTCGAGCAGGTACCCGTCGCCGGCGCCGCCGTTCGCCCCGCCCGAGTCGGTGAAGTGGGGGCTGTGGCAGGTGGTGCAGTACACCTGGCCCTGCACCAGCGACAGCCCGGGCGGCGACTGGAACTCGGGGTCGTCGGGGAGGTCGACCCCCACCGGGTGGGAGCCCTGGTCGGACGTGGTCACGTCGCGCACCGAGTGGCAGATCACGCACATCTGGTTCGCGTCGTTGTCGCGCCGCTGGTAGTGGCGTCCCCACCCGGTGCCGGGGCCGCCGTACGCCGGCGCCGCCGGGTCGGCCGGGGTGTTCACCTGGCTGTGCTGGTCGTGGCAGGTGGAGCAGCTGACCCGGCCTTCGTCGAGCGCCAGCCACAGAGGCTCCTCGAACGGATCGGCCGGGTCGGGGAGGCGCAGGTCGGCCCGGACCCGCAGCCGGAACACGTCGCCGGCGACGAACGAGCCGAGCCCCGCCCCGTCGGAGAACGCGACCGAGATCCCGTCGGCCAGCGGCACGAGCGCCTGCACCAGCACGCCGGCCGCGCCGTGCCCGGCGTCGTCGAGCCAGTCGAACCTCGCGGTGCCCACGTCGCCGTCCTGGGCGATCACCACGGTGAACAGCCGCTCGATCCGGCCGGTGAACGCGCCCGCCGCCCGCATCTCCCCTGGCCCGACGTTCGCCGGATCCGGCTCGGCGTGGCCCTGGGGCCCGGAGTCGAACCGGTGGGACGTGCCCGCGATCCCCGGCAGCGCCTGGTCCGACGACAGGAACGGCTTCTCCTCCGCCTTGCCCCCGGCGGTGTGGCACGACATGCACACGTTCGGGTTGGTCTCGGCGATGTTCAGCTTGCCGCCGGCCGCGAAGTGCGGGCTGTGGCAGTCGAGGCAGTTCACCCCGTTGTCGGGCACGTGGGGGGGATCGAGGGCCCACGCCGCGGTGACGAACGCGATCACGACGACCTCCTGCGCCACACGAGCGCCAGCGCGACCCACCACCCGCTGCCGGGAGCCGAGGCGCACGCTGTTGCGCCGGCGCCGCCGGTCTCACCGGTCCCGGCGGTCTCGCCGGTGGCCCCGGTGGCCCCGTCGGTCGCCCGCGCGACCCACCCACTCGAGCCCCGCGCGCTCGAGCCCCGCGCGCCCGGCGGCGGAGGCGGGGGCGCCGGCGGCCGACCCGGGCCAGACCGCACCACCGCGGCGTCGCGCGGCCCGGGTGACGGCGGGCCGGCCACCCGCGACGCCACCGACCCGTGCGGACCGTCGACCGGCAACACCACCCACGCC
>JBEBJC010001199.1:0-2501 GCA_040080105.1 Myxococcota bacterium | reverse complement strand
TCCCCGACCGGCACCTCCGACCCCGACCCTCGTCCCGACCTCGGCGCGCTGCCCGAGGCGGCGTACGACGTGGGCGACTGGAACGGGTTCCTCGCCGCGATGACCGGGGTGAACAGCGCGTTCCTCGACAAGACCGGCGCGTGGATGCGCCGGCTCACCGACGCGACCGCGCCGCTGCCGAACCGCTCGTTCGGCATGACCTACGCGTCGGGGGGCGCGAAGGTGTCGGCGCCGTTCGGCGACGCGCTCGACACGTACTGGGTGATCTACGAGGCGTTCGACGCCGCGGGTCAACAGAGCGTCGACACCCGTCTGGCGCAGGTCCAGCGCGGGGTCGGCGTGGTGTCCGACGAGTCGTTCACCCCGCCCGGGCTCGCGACCGGGCGCCTCGGGTACACGTTCTCGTACCGCCCGGGCGAGACCCACATCCTGTACTACGTCGGCGACGACCGGAAGCTGCACCGGTACGACGTTCAGGCGCGCGCGGACGCGCCGGACGCGGTGTTCTCCGGCGAGGGCGCCACCCACCCCACGATCGAGATGGACCGGTACCCGGGCTGGCTCCAGACCACGTGGGACGGCGAGCGGATCGCGTGGGTCGCGCCGTACGCTTCGCCCACCGAGCTGCATCACCTCGACCTCGCGCTCGACCGGCACACCCGGTACGACGCGCCGGCCACCCTCGCGCAGGTCAACGACATCCGGCTGTGCCGCGGCGACGCGAACGTGTGCGCGATCGCCACCAACGACGGCTCGAAGGCGTTCTGGTTCGTCGAGCCGAACCTCGTCACCGCGTTCACCTTCGACATCCCCGGGACCCAGGGCCACGCCGACTTCGGGGAGGAGCTGCTGTACACCGTCGACGCCGACGGCTCGCACGTGACCTGGAGCAAGAGCACGATCGGCGACCCGCCCGCGGTCGACGGCGGCCCGTGGACCGGCTCCCCCGAGCCGCTCGCGGTCGGCGAGGCGCCGGACCACGTGATCATCGACGGCGACTACCACACGAACATGACCTGGGACCAGCGCGGCGCCGGCGGCGACGAGGTGTTCTGCGTCGACAACGACGCGAGCGACCCGTACAAGAACACCGCCGACCGGTGGGAGGTACACGAGGGCGAGATCTGGGCCACCCGGGTCACGTTCGGGATCTACGGCAGCGCCGAGACCGGCGTGTCCGGGGTGCTGCTGTGGAACGGCTCGACCACCGCCGGGGTGTTCACCGGGAACCTGGAGGTGGCCCCGTCGGTGACGGAGATGGCGGCCGGCACCTGGTTCTGGGACGGCCAACGCCTGTTCGTGTGGATGGGCGACGGCGGGAGCCCCGAGGACCGGGTGCGCATCGTCAACGCGAGCCTGCTCGGGGAGGCGATCGGGTACATCCGCCAGTCGGACGGTCTGCTGACCAAGTTGTGCTACGACTACCGCAACGAGGCGAACTACAACTACTTTCAGTCCGTTTTCGCAAACTGGTCGATCGACGGCAAGGTGTGCGTGTTCGCCTCGAACATGGGCGTGCAGGGCGGGCGCACCGACCTACTTTGGGTAGAGGTCCCGCTGACTGGGGACATTCCGGCAACGTGAATCAGGTCGATACACACCGTCTCAGCCCGGGGAGGTACTCCGTTGCCGCTGGGAGGTCCCGATGGTGTGGTTCGCGGTGGGTTGTACGAGGCACGTGGCGCCGGCGGAGGCCGAGCCTGCAGCGGCGCGGGTGACCGACGCGGTCCGGCTGGTGTCGTGGAACATCGAGACGGTGGGCGACCCGGGCACCGCGCAGTACGACGCGGCGCTGCAGGTGCTCGCCCACCTCGACGCCGACGTGGTCGCGCTGCAGGAGGTGCAGTGGTCGACCGACGAGGAGTGGATCGCACAGTTCGCCGCCGACGCTGGCTACGACGGGGTGGTCACCGGGTGGCCCGTGTCGTACGGCGACGACACCCAGCTGATCCTGACCCGGCTGCCGGTGTCGTCGTCGGCGGTGCTCGACGGTGACACGTTGTCGGGCGACCCGCTGGCGAACGACCTCACCCGCTCGATCGTGACCGCGACGCTCGACGCGTACGGCACTCCGCTGGTGGTGGCGACCGGCCACTTCAAGGCGTCGGACAGCGACGTGGACGAGTTCCGTCGCTCGGTCGACGCGCAGCGCGCCGCGAGCGTGCTGGGCGACGACCCGACCGCCGCGGCGGTGTTCTGCGGCGACTTCAACGACGACCTGGCGTCGCCGAACTGGCCCGCCACGTTCGTGCAGTCACCCGTCGGGCTGCCCGGCGGGTACCACCTCGGGGCCGACCTGGTCGCCGAGCTCCCGCACGGCTTGCCGAACTCGCCGTTCACCCCGTTCACCGCCGCGGGGTGGGTGGTGGTCGACGCGGCGCAGCGCGACGGCTCCACCGTGACCCGCCCGGTGTCGAGCCGGCGGCTGGACTACTTCGTCACCTCGGCCGCCCTCGCCGACTCGGCGCTCGCCGAGGTGTACGACACACACGACCTCGGGC
>JBEBJC010001198.1:0-2504 GCA_040080105.1 Myxococcota bacterium | reverse complement strand
GCTCGAGCTCGTTCCACCAGCGAGGCCCGTTCGTGAACGGGGTCGCCACGGTGGCCGACGTGCCCGCGGGTGAGTGCTACGCGAACTTCAAGGGTGGGCCGCCGGCGTCGCGGATCGCGGTCCGCCCGGGCGACAGTAAGACCTGCTCGTTCAGCAATGCTGCGTCGAACTGTAATTGAGCGGCTGATGTGTAGTGGAGCGGCTGACGTGTAGTGGAGCGGCTGACGTTCGTTCGGGTCACTTCGCGGACGCTCCGGGGCGTGCGATGATGCGCCGGCCGGCGGTTCGCTCGGGTCTGCGGAAAGGGGAGGCGCGGTGATGTGGGGAGTGTTGCTGTGGGTGTTCGCGGGCGCTGCGTCCGCCGCCGAGCCGGCGGTCGACCTCGCGGTGGCCGATCCTCCGGCCGAGCCGTCGCCTTCGGGCGGGGTGTTCGGCGACAAGGATCCGATCGAGGCGGTCGAAGAGGAGCTCGCGAAGGAGAAGACGGAGGAGGAGAAGGCCCGCGAGGAGCGGCTGGCGCAGTTCAATGCGGACAACGCCGACAAGCGCTCGCGGGTGGTCGTGCTCCAGTGGGAGGGCACCGACACCACCTACCAGAACGACGCGCTGCAGCGGAACATCAAGAACCGGATCGCGCGCACCAACGCGTCGTTCTTCCCCGACATCGACCTGTACCAGCACGGGCGGCTCGAGCCGGACAAGTCGGTGCGCCCGTCGGATCAGCGGGCGATCGTGCCCGACTCGGTGATCCCGCGGGTGATGTCGGCGGTGGAGGACGTGGCGGCGATCCCGTACGACGCGATGTCCGAGCAGGAGTGGGTGCTGCGGGCCGAGGAGCTGCGCAAGCTGGTCGACGAGATGTGGTTCATCGACCGGCAGGAGCTCGTCGATCCGTTGTTCATGTTGTACGCCCAGCTCGGGCGCGCGGCGGAGAACACGAACCAGAACAGCCCGCCGTACTACGCGAACGTCGACAGCAAGTCGGTCAACTACTACTTCTACCTCGCCGGCGCGCTCGCCTACGCGAACCCGGCGCTGCTGTCGAAGCTGTCCGACTCGGAGATCTACAAGTCGGTCTCGTACTACAAGGACCAGATCGACGCCGGTGCGTTCAGCCCGATGGTGTTGTCGTTCGACGACGACGGCGTGTTCGACCCCGAGCAGTTCATCGGCGACTACCAGGTGTTCATCAACGGCGAGGAGCGCCAGATCAACAGCCGCGACGGGCTGCTCGAGGTGCCGATCGGGGTGGCGTACGTCCACCTCAAGCGCGCCGACGGGTTCAGCCTGTCCGAGAAGATCGAGCACACCACGCTGCCCGATCGGTACGACTTCGTGGTGCAGACCGCGAAGAAGCGGATGGGCAAGGACTTCAAGGACCAGCTGATGGAGCACCCGTCGGACTGCATGCCGCAGCTCGCGGGCGACATCGTGAACTACCTGTCGATCTACGCCCGGCTGCACCCGAACGAGGACATCTACATCGCGGTGCCGTTCCTGGGCTCGACCGCCCCGGGCCGGATCTACCTGTGGCGGTGGGACCGCCCGCTGTCGGCGCTGTTCCTGGTGGAGGACAACACCGGCGGGTTCCCGGTGCGGTTCGTGGCGCAGATCGGCGCTGGGATGGCGTTCAATGGCGCGGAGCTACCGCCGCCCGACGAGGAGGCGGTGGAGCAAGCGGTCTCCGAGCCGCCGCCCCCCGGCGAGGAGCTCGACATCACCGGCACCCTCGGGAAAGTGGCGCCCATCCCGGAGCTGTCGGCCGAAGGTGTCCCGATCTACTACCAGCTGCGCGGCCACTTCAACCACCTGCTGGCCGGTGTAGGAATCCAATACAAGATCGGGCTGCAGCCGCCGGCGGATGGTGGGCCCCAGTTCCGCGACTTCTACCAGACCGACGGGAACGTCGTGTACTCGGTGAGCCAATGTGACCCGGGGACCGGGACCGCCACCACGGGGGCCACGCCCGCCGTGTGCACCGACATCGCGTTCCGTGAGCGCAAACTCCAGCGGCTGGTGTACGGCCTGGTGGGCTTCACCATCGGCAAGGACTCGGCGATCGGGTTCGGGCCCCGGGGGTTCCTCCGGGTCGGGTGGTACAACGCGCCGCACGCCGCCGACCTGACGGCGCACATCGGGATCTCGAGCCACCCTCCGGGGTCGAAGAAGGACGACCAGCGAGTCGGACGGGTCCGCGGCCTGCTCGATCTGGACCTGTTCGGCGGGGCGCTCCTTCCCTACGTCGACTCGTTCTACATCGACAAGCGGCGGGACTTCCTCACCGTCGGTGATCCCATCCCCACCTTCGGCTTCACCGCTGGGGCCGGCCTCACGTTCTGAGGCGCTTCGACTGGGCGCGCTCCGCTTCGCGGAGGCGCTCGAGCCGAGTTGTATCGAAGGGATCCACCCCCTCGCGCGTCTGACCGCCCGGTGCTAGACCCAACGAGCCCGGAGCGCAGATCCGGGCCGCGAGGAGCCGGGATGTTGGGGCTGCGGGGTGGGTG
>JBEBJC010001197.1:0-2507 GCA_040080105.1 Myxococcota bacterium | reverse complement strand
GCCCTGCGCGGCTCGCCAGCGCCCGCCCGGTGGGCCGCGTCGCCGGATCGGGCCCAAGGGCTTCGGCCAACAGCTCGGTGAACGGAGGGGGGAGACCCGCAGCGCGGACCGCAGCCGCGGCTCCTCCCTCGCGGATCCGCTCCACCAGGGTCATCGGGGAGGTCGCGTCGATCAGCGGGCTGCCGAGCGCGACCTCGGCCGAGATCATCGCGAGCGCGTACAGGTCCGCCTTCAGGTCGGGCTCGAACGTCGCCCCGGGGGTCACCCGCTCGGGCGCCAGGTACCGCAGCCCGGAGGGAGCCTCGGGGGCTCCCTCGGCGAGCCAGGTGATCAGGTCCACCCGCGGGATCCCGTGCCCGATGACCGAACCACCCCCCATCGGGTGGATCAGGACCCGCGACGGCTCGAGGCCGCCGTGGCCGCCCAGGCCGACCTTCCTGCCGGCCCGCGCCGCGTCGTCGAGCACCGGGCCGAGCGCCTGCAGGAGCTCGAGGGCGGCGTGCACCCCGGCCGGGCGTCGCCGCTCGGCGCACGTGTCGAGCATCCGCACCAACAGCGTGCCATCGCCGATCGGGTACAGGAACGTCCCCGGGCGCGGCCGCTGGACCCACGGCGCCACCCCGTCCACTCCGGGGGCTTCGAGGAACGGGCGGTGTGGCTCCAGCCCGGCGGACAGCCTGGGGTGGACGTCGTGAGGGGGGCGGAACACGATCGCGACGTGTGGCTCTCCCGACCGATCCCGCAGCGGCCGGATCTCGGTCGTCCACGGCGCGTGGTCCGGGCTGGGCGGCGGCCAAGGCGAGCCTGCAGCGGTGAAGGTGCCGGGAGGGTCGGTGCCTCCCGCTCCAGCGACGTCCCGACCGCTCAACACCCCACCCCGCGTCGGCCCAACATACCTCGAACCCCCGGGTCGGGGGCAGGCTCGGAGCGCGTTGCCGCGTTCCGACCCGAACCGTCACGTCGTGTCGCGTCCGCCGGGGTCGGGCCGGTCCGCGCGTCCACCTGGGGTGCCGCGACGGGAGGTAGTCATGCTCGGGTCCGCCCTGGCCGACGAGGTTTTGTTCGGGAGTGTCAGCGTGGTGCTGGTCGCCTCGGTGTTCGCCGCGATGGCCGCGATCCCCGCCGAGCCCCACGGCTCCAGCAGCGCTCCGGTCGTCGACCTGGTCGAGGCGGCCCCGGCCCGGTTCGTGGACATCTCGAGCTTCGCGGTGACGACGCCGCCGTCCGTCGCCGCAGGCGCCGCAGACACCGAGTCCGCCGAGGTCGAGCCGGCAGAGGGCCCGTCGTTCGTCGCCGCGAGGTCCGAGGCGGCTCCAGCTGCGGCGCGGGTGGGTCGCGCGCGCGCGGCGCGGGCGACTCCGGTCCGAAAGAGCCGGGCCAAGCCGTGTGAAGAGCCGTCGGATCCGGCGATTCGCAGCACGGGCGACGACCGGTGGACCGTCGATCGGGACGTGCTCCACCGCTACACCCGAGACTGGTCACGCCTCGACGAGCTCGGCTGGTCCAAGGTCCACCAGGCGAACGGGGAGGCCGACGGGTTCCAGCTCGGCGGCGTCCGGTGTGGCTCGGACCTGTGGGACGCGGGCCTGCGCTCGGGCGACGTGGTCCACGCCGTCAACGGTCGTTCGGTGCACAGCGTGCCCCAGGCCGTGCTCGCGTACACCGCGCTGCGCGGTGAGGACCGGTTCGTGGTGCGGGTCACCCGCAAGGGCGAGAGCCGGACGCTGCGGTACGTGCTGGACTGACGCCACGGTTTCCAACGGGTCGGGCGCTCCCACCGATCCCGTGGGCTACTCGCCTGGCGTGAGGGGCACCGCGGCGGCGTCGATCACCGCCCACACGGCGTCGCGCCCGGCGCCGGTCTCGGACGAGAACGCGATCGGCTGATCGTCGGGCAGGTGGTACCCCCGGCGCAGCTCGGCCAGCCGCCGCTGGAGCTGCTGGCGCGACAGCTTGTCGCACTTCGTGGCCACCACCAGGCTCGGGATGTGCGACTCGGTGAGGCCGTACAGCAGCGAGCCGTCCATCTCGGCGACCTCGCGGCGCACGTCGATCAGCACCACCACCAGCTTGAGCGCCGTGCGCTCCCCGAGGTACCGCTCGATCATCGGCTTCCACGCCACCCGCACCGCGTCGGGCACGTGGGCGAAGCCGTAGCCGGGGAGGTCCGCGAACACGACGCGATCGTCGAGGCGAAACAGGTTGATCGCCTGGGTTCGACCTGGCGTGCGGCTGACCCGCGCCAGGCCCTTGTGTCGCGCCAAGCAGTTCAGCGCCGACGACTTGCCGACGTTCGAACGCCCAGCGAACGCCACTTCCGGCAGTCCCAACTCCGGCAGGTCGCCGGGGAACGTGCCGACGAATTCGACCTTGCCCATGTCCACCCGCTATCGGGTCGAGGGCCTCCGCGCGACACCGAGCCCACGCGACACGCCCGACCGACAGCGACTTCGCCGGACTCGAGGGCTCCGAGCAGCTGGAAGGCGTGGTCATGCTGGTCGAGGACA
>JBEBJC010001196.1:0-2510 GCA_040080105.1 Myxococcota bacterium | reverse complement strand
GCCCGGGCCTCCGCCGCCGACGCGAGCGACGCGCGGGCGCCCGGATCCCGCGCCGCCCGGGCCTGCTCCCGCAGCCGCTCGGCCGCGGTCGCGACCGCGGCTGTGTCGTGCTCGGCCAGCACCGCGGCGATCGCGTCTCCGCGGGCGGCGAGCGCGGCGGCCTGGTCGACCAGCGCTCGCACCGAGGCCGCGACCTCCGCCATCGACGCGCCGAGCACGCCGTCCTCCGACGCGATCCGCGCGCTCACCCGCGCCGCGGCCCGCTCGACCGCGGTCTGCGCCCCCGCCGACCGGTCCCGGCTCGGAGGCGGGGGCGGCGCGGCCGACAGCTCGACCGCCACCAGCGCGAGCCACGTGCCGCCGCTCACCGCCGCGACCGCCACCGCGAGCGGCGCGAGCCCGAACGCGAGCAAGCCCGCCCCCACCGCCGCCCCGACGCCGAGCGGCGCGAGGTGCAGCGGACGGACCGAGGCGGACAGCGCGCGGGCCAGCGCCGGTTGGTGCGCCATGGTCAGAACAGGTTCCGCAGGTCGATGTACACGCCGGGGCTCCACGCTTCGATCGGCGACACGCCCACGTCGGCGCGGACCACGAAGTTCTGGTCCAACGCGATCCGCAGCCCGCCGCCGGTCGACGGCAACAGCGTGCCGAGCTGCTCGAGGTGCCCGAAGTCGGTGGCCACGAGCCCCAGGTCCACGAACCCGAGCGTGCCGAGGTCGACGGTGGTCCCGCCCACGCCGAAGGTGGCGAACGTCCACCGGAGCTCCGCCTGCTCGAGCACCTTCACCTTGCCCACGAACCGGCGCTGCCGGATCCCGCGCCCGCCGTTCAAGCTCCCGTAGAACCCCGCGAACCGCTGCGTTCCCCCCGGGGTCGCGAGCTCGAGCGTGTGCGCGTCTCCGGACATCCCGTCGAACATCACCCGGTCGGCGAACACGAGCCGATCGGTGCCCACGGGCGCGTAGCCCCGCAACGTGACGTTGAACCCCACGTAGTCGTAGTCCGACAGCAGCACCGCGTGTGCGCCGCGGACCGACGCGTCGACCCAGTAGCCCCGGATCGGCGCGGGCTCGTTGTCGCGGTCGTCGACCATCACCCCGACCTGCGCCACGCTCACGAGCCCCTGCTCCCCGCCGGGGAAGTCCGTGGCGTACAAGCTGCCCGGGAACGGGTCCGGGTCCGAGAACTCCCCGGGGATCATCGCGTTGGCGCGCCACCCGAACATCAGCTCGACCCGGTGGGGCATCGGGTCGATCGCCCACCGCAGGTTCACCTGGGCGTTCGGGTTCAGGAACCGCACCCGGTAGTACCGCCGCACGAAGTCGTCCCGCGCGACGCCGTCGAGCCCGAGCGCGTCCGCGGCCGCCTCCGCCACCGCCGGATCACAGGTCACCGCCGGGCCCGTCCCGCAGTAGTTGCCGGTCTTCGTCGCGTCGAACGCCGCCCGCGCGGTGAGCCGGAGCGGCTGGTCGCCGAGCTCCAGCGCGTCGACCTCGAGCGAGTGGGTGTGCACGGCCTTGGTCGACACGAACAGCACCAGGTTCACCGCGGTCTTGTACGGGCTCGTATGGCCGTCGTACCGGTAGGCCGACCCCACGACCCCGAGGCCGAGCCCCTCGTCGCTGTTGTAGTTCACTGCGGGGAGCCCGCCGAACCCCCACCCTGGGTCGGTCCACGGTTCGTCGGCGCCCATGGCCTGTCCGAGCAGAAGGATCATGGCGCACCGTACCGCGTTCGAGCCGCACACGTCACCCGACCCGAGGTACGCTCTGGGCGGGAGGTGGCCGTGCAGGCTCGTTGCCCAGGGTGCGGGGCGGGCGTGACCAAGGCCATGGCCGAGGCCGGGGAGTGCGGGTACTGCCACACCGCGCTGCCGCGCGCCGCGCCGGTGGTGCACGTGACCAAGGTCGAGGTGCACGCGCCCGACGTGAACGTGGGCGGCCTGTTCGACTCGCTCACCGCCCGGCTCGCCGGGTGCTTCACCGGGTGCCTGTCGATGGGGGTCTCGGTCGGGATCACCGGGATGATCCTGTTGTTCGTCGGGTGGCAGCTGTGGGTGCAGAGCCGCGCGTTCACCCCGAGCCCGAGCCCGAGCCCGCACCCGGTCAGCGCGCCCCGCCCCGCGCCCGCGCCGGCGAACCGCGGGCGACGGCGGTAACCGTTGCCGCACCCGCTCGAACGAGGCTAGACCGCCGGGGGAGGACTCGTGCCGCTACCGCGCGTACCCGAGATCGACGAACCCGCGCTGCACGTGCACTCGGCCGCCGGGAAGGCCGGGCCCGTCAGCCGGCGCCAGCTGCACGAGCAGGTCACCGCGGGGCAGCTCGGCGGGACGGTGAACGTGTGGATGAAGGGCATGGAGGGTTGGGAGCCGCTCGCCACCCATCGCGACGCGCTGTTCACCGACCTGCTCACCGACCTGTCCACCGACCCGTTCACCGACCAGGTGGGCGCCGCGGCGCCGACCTCCGCGACCCCCGCCGCCCAGCCCGCCGCCGAGGTCGCGCCGG
>JBEBJC010000186.1:0-11611 GCA_040080105.1 Myxococcota bacterium | reverse complement strand
GCGTGGCCGATGACCACGACCAGCCAGGCCGCGCCGTAGGCGAGCACCAGCATGTAGCCGAACTGCACCCCGGCCCACCCCCAGCCGACGCGGAACGCGACCAGCGCCGCTGCGGCCCACCCGGCCGCCACGTGGGCCGATCCGAGCGACGGCTCCTCCCCCGAGACCATCGCGAGCCCGAACGCGCCGGCGAGGCCCCAATGGAACGCGCGCGTCGGCAGATCCCACACCCGGCTCGGTCGACCCGACATCGGCCCTCCCACGTCCGATCCGTCACCCGGCGGCGTGAGGGCCCGGTCTCCGGCCGATGAGGGTTCGATGAGACCCGCAGCTCTGCCAGCGCGCTGCCGTTGGTCTACCCAGCCCACCTCCGACGCGTTTCTTACAGCTGGAGGTCGCGGACCGGACCGACCCGTGCTTGAATGGTCGGTCGAGGGGGATCGATGAGGGTGTGGCTCGTGGGTCTGTGCGGGTGCGGCTCGGCCGTGGTGCCGTTCGACGACGAGATCCCCGGCATCGACTGGGGCTCCGGGCCCGGCGCGGGGGCGTACGAGGTGGTGGCGCACGTCCACACCGACGCGAAGGGCGTGACCGAGGCCGCGGTCTCGGTGGTCGACCGGGGCGGCGACCCGGTCGACGCCGAGGTCGAGGTGAACGGCCACCCGCTCGACGGCGAGGACGGCGCGTACCTCGGCGCGTGGGACGGGTACGACCGACACGTCCACCTGACCGTCGACGGGCCGAAGGGGAAGTTCCGCGCCGCCGCGATCGGCCCCGAACCACACGTGCTCGAGGCGCCGGTCGGCCCGTGGGTCCGCGGCGAGCCGGTGACGGTGGACTGGGACCCCGCGGGCGCCACGTTCGCCGCGATCGAGGGCTCGGGGCCCGGGCGCACCGACCTCGACGAAGACGCCGGCACCTACACGTTCGACCCCGGGACGCTGAACCTGTACGCGATCACGGTCACGGTCGAGCGGTGGGAGACGCTGCCGCTCACCGGCGGGCGCGGGGACTCGTCGCTCACCGTGGCGACCTCGGCGTCGCTCAACCGGACCGTCGTCGACGAGTGACGATGAGAGGTTGGTGAGGTCGACCGCCGGCGCGGCTCGCCCGCGGTACGCTGCACAGATGCGCATCCTGGTGGTCGAGGACGAGCGACGGATCGCCGGCTTCGTGTCGCGTGGCCTGCGCGAGGAGGGGCACGTGGTCGAGGTGGCCGAGGACCTCGCCGCGGCACGGGCGGCGGTCGAGGCCGCGAGCTGGGACCTGCTGCTCGTCGACCGGATGTTGCCCGACGGCGACGGGCTCCAGCTGGTGCGCGATCTCCGCCGCGCGGGCAACCCATTGCCGGCGATCTGCGTCACCGCGCGCGACCGGGTGGAGGAGCGGGTCGAGGGCCTGTACGGCGGCGTCGACGACTACCTGGTGAAGCCGTTCGCGTTCGACGAGCTGCTGGCCCGCATCACCGCGGTCACCCGCAGGGGCGCGGGGGTCGAGCGCACGATCGAGGTCGGCGACCTGCGGATCGAGCTCGACTCGGTGCGGGTGACCCGCGCAGGCGCGGAGATCAAGCTCACCCCACAGGAGTTCAAGTTGCTGCGGTACCTGGCCGAGAACCGCGGCCGGGTGCAGTCGCGCACCCGGCTGCTCGAGCACGTGTGGGACGTCCACCACGACCCCGGCACGAACGTGGTCGACGTGTACGTCGGGTACCTCCGGTCGAAGGTCGACAAGGGCCACGGCCGGCCGCTGCTGCACACCGTGCGCGGGTTCGGCTACGTGCTGGAGGATCGGCCGTGACGTCGTTGGTCGGCCGCCTGTTGGCCCGCAGCCTCGCGGTGCTGGTGGGCGCGCTGCTCGCGGTCGGGCTCGGCACCGGCGCCGTGCTGCACGGGCTCGAGCGGCGGTCGACCGACCGCACGCTGCTCGCCGCCGCCACGTCGTTCGGGCACCAGGGGCGGTGGCAGGTGGAGCACGTCGCGTCACCGGTGCAGGTCGGGTGGGCCGAGGCGCTCGGGGCCGAGCCGGAGTGGATCGCGGAGGTGCTCGCCACCGAGCGCCCGCTGTGGCTCGACACACACCACCACCGGGTGCTGTTGGTGCTGGTGGAGCAGGAGTCGGACCACGAGTCGCGCGACCGACACCGGGTGGTGCTCGCCGCGGCGCCCCAGCCCCGCTCGGTCGGCGGGTTCGCGCTGGCGTACGCGCTCGCCGCCACCGTGGTCGCGCTGGTCGCCGGGTGGACCCAGCGACGCCTGCTGCTCGCTGGCGTTCGCCCCCTGGGCGAGGCGGTGCGGGTCGTCGACCACGCCACCGGCGCCGCGATCGGCACGCGCCTCGAGGTGCAGGGACCCGACGAGGTCCGCGCGCTGCTCGGCGCGGTCGACTCCCTGCTCGAGCGGCGAGACGACGCGTTCCGGGCCCAGGCCCGGTTCAGCGCGGCCGCCGCACACGAGCTGCGCACCCCGGTCGCGGTGTTGCTCGGCGAGCTCGATCTGGCGCTCCGGCGGCCGCGCACCGCCGAGGCGTACCAGGTGGCGATCGGGACCGCGCTCGACGAGACCCGGCGGCTGGCGGCGCTGGTCGAGGGGCTGCTGTTGCTCGCGCGGGTCGACGCGGGCCAGGCCGAGCAGAACCGGGCGCGGGAGCACGTGGGGGCGCTGGTGGACGCGGCGGTCCGGCGCGAGCGCAGCACGGTCGAGGCGCACGGCGGGGTGGTGCAGGTCCAGATCGGGTTCGACCCGGAGGTCGAGGTCCACGAGGCGCTGGTGGTGGCGGCGTTGGCGAACCTCGTCCGCAATGCGGCGGTCCACGCGCCGGGGGCGCGGGTGGTGGTGTCGACCGAGCCGCGCGACGGCGGGGTCGCGGTGGTGGTCGCCGACGACGGGCCCGGGTTCAAGGCGGCGCCGACGTTCGACCGCCGTCCCGAGGGAGGCCTCGGCCTCGGGCTGCCGCTCACCCGCGAGGTCGCGCGGCGCCACGGGGGGGACTGCGTGATCCTGCCGACCGAGCGCGGGGCGGCGGTGGCGCTGGTGCTCCCGACGGGGTGAGCTACACCCGCCGGGCGGCCGCGATCCACGCGTCGACCAGCGCCTCCTCGGCCTCCATCTGCGCGAGCCGCCGGTGGAACTCCCGCCGCCGCCGCACGAACGCCCCGAGCAGGACGAACGCGCCCACCACCCACAGCCACTCGCCATCGGCGAGCGCGGCCAGCCTCAGGTCGGACGGGGTGTGGGTCGCGCGCCAATCGGCCTCCGCCGACTCGAACAACGTCCCGGTGGCGGTGAACACCGCCCGCCGCAGCGGCTCCCCGCGCGCGCTCGCCTTGATCAGCGCCGGCAGCACCTGCTCGCCGTGCTGGTCCACCAGGTACGCCACGAAGTCCGCCGACTCGGCGTACGCGAGCTCGGCCCGGAACGGGTCACTCGGGAACCCTCGCTCGATCGACTCGAGCCCGATCCACCCCGACACGCTCGCGCGACCCAACGTGCGCGCCTCCTCCGGGCCGAGCTCGCCGGCGAGGAGCTGCGCGACCCCCTCCTGCAGCCAGGTCGGCGGGCGCTGGGGCTCGAACGCGCGACCGAGCAGCACGTGGACGAGCTCGTGGTCGAACACCTGCTCGAGCGGCGCGTCCGAGGCCTTGCGGGCCGAAGCGCCGCGCAAGAACACCACCCCGAGCTCGGGCCACGCGGTCGCGTCGGCCCAGGTCGGCGGGGCCCCCGGCTGGAGCGCGCGGAACGTCGCGTCGTCGGGAGCCACGAACACGTGGATCGTCTCTCCGATCGGCACCTCGAGCCGATCCGCGAGCTTCGGCAGCGCCTCGGACCCGTGCTGCGCCATCCGCAGCGCGGTGTGCACCAGCGGCTCGGGGGCGTGCACCCGCAGGTACGTGCCGGGCACGGTGGTCCACCCCTCCGGCACCACCGGCAGCTCGCGCCGCTCGGCCCGCTCGGGCGCCCGGGTCCAGTCGGACGCGCGCGCGGGCGCCGCGAAGAACGCGAGCACCAGCGCGATCGCCACCCACCACCGTCGGAACGTGTTCATGGGGCCCATCTGGGATCGGGCGCTCCATCGACAATCTACCCGTTCGGGGAGGAATCGGTGGGGTATGTTGAACCGGGGCGCGGCGGGAGCGGACATGATCCGGTGGCTCGGGATCACGTGGGCTGCGTGTTCGGGGACGACCGAAGGGACGAGCGGCGACACCTCCGGCGCGGCCGACTGCGCGCAGGTGGAGGTCGCCGCATGTGAGGCGTCGGGGTGCGGCGCGATCTCCGGCTGGCAGGTGGTCGACGACGGCGCCGGCGGGTGGTGCACCGACTACACGGCGAGCGTGGCGGTCGGGTGCGGGGACGCCGGGATGTCGTGCACCGCCGACATCAAGTGGGCGGCGCCGGCCTCGGACCCGACCGCCTGCCACACCCTCGGCGGGTGTGTGCCCGCGGGCTGGGTCGAGTGTGACCCGGCGATGCAGACCGACGTGGACTGCGTCGCGCGCTGAGCGTCAGCGGGCGGCGCGGTGCACCGCCACCCACCCGCGCAACACCTCGGCGAACCCGGCGAGCGGGAGCTGGGTGTCGGCGTCGGACCGCGCGCGGGCCGGGTCGGGGTGGACCTCGGCGAACAGCGCGTCCACTCCGACCGCCGCCGCGGCACGGCCGAGGGGCGCGGCGAACCGCCGGTCGCCGCTCGACCGATCGCCTCCGGCCCCCGGCCGCTGCACCGAGTGGGTGGCGTCGAACACCACCGGCACCCCGAGCCCGCGCAGCGTGACCAGCGACCGGAAGTCGACCACCAGGTCGTGGTATCCGAAGCTGGTGCCCCGCTCGGTGACCAACACCCCCGCTGCGCCGGCCGCGCGCAGCTTGTCGACCACCGGTCCCAGATCGTCGGGCGCGAGGAACTGGCCCTTCTTCACGTTGACCGGCCGCCCGGTGCGGGCGGCAGCCACCAGGAGATCGGTCTGGCGGCACAGGAACGCCGGGATCTGGAGCAGATCGACCACCGCCGCCACCGCCTCGGCCTGGCCGGGCTCGTGGACGTCGGTGGTGATCGGCACGCCGAGCACCGCGCGGACCTCGCGCAGGATCGCGAGCCCGTCGGCGAGGCCGGGACCGCGAAACCCGGCGCCGCTGGTGCGGTTCGCCTTGTCGAACGACGCCTTCAGCACGTACCCGACGCCCAGCGCGGCGCAGGTGGCGGCGATCGACCGGCCGACCTCGAGCACCTGCTCGGGCGACTCGATCACACACGGGCCCGCGACGAGCGCGAGCTGACCCCCCCCGAACCGAACGCCGCCGACTTCGACCACGCGAGCCCCTATCCGGGTCCGAGCTCGGGGACCGCCGACGCCCACGACCCGAGTCGGGCGACGGCCAGCTCGCGCAGCGCGGCGGGCACCGGCGCCGGCTCGCCCGAGAAGAACGCGCGGAACCCGCGATCGGTGTCGAGCAGCTCGAGCGCGCGCCGGTACCAGGCGACCCGCGCCCGCTGCTCCCGCCCGTACGCCCGCAGCAAGTGGATCAGCCGCTGACGAACCCCGGAAGTGGCGCGCAGCCGGCGCGCCATCACCGCGGGCGACCCGGCCAGCTCGGCCAACGCCAACGCCTCGCGGAACGGAGCGGCCGGGTCGTCGGAAGCTACGTTCGAACATGTTTTTTGATCGAGCAGTGTCCACGGGACGGGCAACACCCGCCCGGCGTCGGACAGGGCGCGGGCGAGCGGCGCATGGCGCCCGTAGGCGGTCAACAGGTTCACGTTCGGCCAGCACCCGGCCGCGCGCTCCACGAACGCGCGCGCGAGCGCGGCGGCGTCGGTGCCTCGGTCCTGCTCGAGCCCGACGATCAGGTTCACCTGCACGTACGGGATCCGCGCGACCAGCGCCTCGACCTGGGCGACCGTGGACGCGAGCCGCTCGGACCCGTGCCCCCGCGCGCCCTGCTTCGGGTCGGGGGCGCCGAAGCTCTCGACGCCGGGCAACATCGCCACGAACCCCGCGCGCGCGAGCCGGTCGATCCGGTCGCCCGACAACAGGGACAGCGAGCTCTCCGCGCCGAACTTCGGGCGAGCGGCCCCCGCGCCCCGACCGATCGCGTCGAGCAGCTCGTCGAACCGGACGCCGAAGTTCGGGTCGTGCCAGAACCCGAGGCAGCCGGGGAACAGCTCCACCAGCGCGCGGACCTCGTCGGCGACGACGCTCGGGTCGAACGGGCGGTACGCGACGTCGGCGTCGGTGCAGAACGCGCACCGGTACGGGCAGCCCACGCTGGCCAGCAGCGGGACGACCTTCACCAGGCGGGCCTTGTGGTGTGCCGCGCGCACGAACGGAGCCCGCTCGCGCAGGCCGGGGAGCTCGGCCGGAGGGTGCTCGGCCGACACCCACCGGCCCGGCGAGGCCCGTCGGCGTTCGTCCAACACCTCCTGCACCTGCGCGCGGCCGGTCTGGCCGAGCACGTAGTCGAACGACTCCACCAACCGCTCGGGGTACGCGTGGGCGTGGGGCCCGCCGATCGCGGTCACCGCGCCCGACGCGCGGAGGGCGGCGCCGAGCGCGAGGGCGATCGACGCGTCGCGGGTCGCAGCGGCGACGAACGCCACGTCCCAGGTGCCTCGGGTCAGCTCGCGCAGCGTCTCCGACCCGGTGAACGAGCGCAGCTCGACCGCGGCGCCGAGTGAGGCGCACCACACGGCCACACACGCCACCGGCACGCCCGCGAAGTTCGGGTGTTTGACCCGCCGGGTGTACCACCCGCCCCCAGCGCCTCCGGCCAACACGTCGACGATCAGCACCCGGGTCATTCGCCGAACGTACCCGGCCGGTAGGTCACTGGACGCCCCGAACCTCTCCCCGAGGAGGTTCGGCCGGAACGAGGCTAGAACAGGCCGTCGTGGATGTACGCGACCAGGTCCGCGATGTCCTGGTCGGCCAGGCTGTCGAACGCGGGCATCGCCTCCTTGCCGGACAGGATCACCTCGACCAGCGCCACGTCGTCATTCCCCGCGGCGACCTCGGTCAGGTCGGGGCCCGAGCCGGGGGTCGGGTCGTTCGTGCCGAGCCCGCTCTCCATGTGGCACAGGGCGCAGTTGCCGGTGTAGACCGTCGCGCCGTTCGCCGGATCACCTTCGAGGTCGAGGATCAGCGTGACCCGGTCGTCCTCCGCTCCGCCGTTGCAACCCGCTGCCAGGAACGCCGCAGCGATCCACCCATAGCGCATGTCGTCTCCTCCGTTGGTGGGTACCCCCGGTACATGCCTTCCCCTCCCGGTCGTTGCAAGCGCGACCCGCGCGGATTCGAGATCTCCGGCCTCCCTCCTCACGCCGGGCGGGGGGTCATCCACAGCCCGCCCCGCGGGCGCAGGGTCACCGACAGCTCGAGGTCGAGCCCCTGCCCCGGTTCGAGGGACAGGTGGACCCGCCGCGCCAGCGTGGCGAGCACCAGCCGCGCCTCGAGCGTCCCGAGGTGCTCTCCCACACACCGGCGCTGCCCCAAGCCGAACGGCAGGTACGCGCCGGCCTTGCGCGCCGCCTCACCCCGCCCGTCGAGCCACCGGTCGGGGTCGAACCCCTCCGGGTCGTCCCAGTACCGCGGGTGGCGGTGCACCGCGTAGATCGGCACGAACAGGAACGCGCCGCGCGGCAGGTCGTACCCGCCGATCGACACCGCCTCGGCGGTCGAGCGCGACAAGATCCACGCCGGTGGGTACAGCCGCAGCGTCTCCTTGACCACCGCGTCGAGGAACGGCAGCCGCTCGAGGTCGGCGGCGGTGGGGTCGCGGTCGCCCAACACCTCGTCGAGCTCCGCCCGCAGGCGGCGGCGCACCGCTGGGGTCCGGCCGAGCAGCCCGAGCGCGAACGCCATCGCGTTCGCGGTGGTCTCGTGCCCGGCGAGCAGCATCGTGACCCCTTCGGCGTCGAGGTCGGCCGCGGTGAGCGGTGTGCCGTCGGGGCGGGTGCCGGCCAGCAACGCGTCGAGCAGGTCGCCCACCGGCTCCTCCCGCGCCCGGCGACGCGCCACGATCCGCTCCACCACCCCGGTCAGGTCCGCCCGGGCCGAGCGGAACCGCCGCGCGGTCGGCAGCGGCAGCTGGTCGATGTTCGGGATCGGCGACAACGTGAACTGGAGGAACTCGCGCAGCACCTCGTCGAGCGCCCGGTGCACCACCTCGCCGTCCTCCGCGAGGTCGCCGCCGAACAGCGCGGTGCACGCGATCGACAGCGCCAACGCGCTGGTCAGCTCGGACACGTCCACCGGTTCGGTGCGCGCGGCCAACATGTCGCCGAGCGCAGCTGCTGCCGCGACGATCGGCCGATCCAGCAGGTCGAGCGCCGAGCGCTTGAACGACGGCTGCACCAGACGCCGGCGCCACCGCCACTCGTCTCCCTCGGCGGTGAGGGTCGACGTGCCGAGCGTGCGCCGGAGCAGCTTCGCGCCGCGGGACTGCCGGCCGAACCGCTCCGGGTGTTCGACCAGCACCTGCCGCACCAGGTCCGGCCCGAACACCACGAACGCCTGCGCGACCGCGATCCGCATCCGGACCAGGTCGTCGCCCGCCCGGAGCGCGCGGGTCACCAGCCCCAGGGGGTCGTCGCGGAACGGTCCGACGTGGCCGAACCACCCCTCACCCGCCATGAGCGGGACCTCGCGCCCCACCGAGGTCGGAGCGTCGTTCGTGTGCGCTACCATCAGGTTCCTCCTTGACTTCTCCACATTATGCGAGTAAATGCTCACCTTACAACTCGCGTTCGACCCAGGAGCGGCCATGCAGACGACGGACACGCTTCAACCTAGGAAATCACCCGCCCAGGCGCGATCGGCCCGCACGGTGGACGACCTGCTCGACGCCACCGCTCGCGTTCTGCTGCGCGACGGGTGGGACAAGGTGTCGACCAACCGGATCGCGAAGGCGGCCGGCGTGAGCGTGGGCTCGCTGTACCAGTACTTCCCGAACAAGGAAGCGCTGATGCTGGCGCTCGCCACTCGCCACGCCGAACAGACCCTGTCCGAGTTCGTCGAGCACGCGGGGGTGCTCGCGGACGCCCCGCTCGAGGTGGCGGTCCCCGCGTTCGTGCAGGCGATGATCGACGGGCACCGCAGCGACCCCGAGCTACACGTGGCGCTGGTGCACCAGCTGCTGGCGGTCGGGCTCGAGCCGGTCGACCGGATGGTGCAGGCGGCGAAGCAGGTGGTGCTCGCGTTCCTCGAGCGGCGCCGGCACGAGCTCGCGGTGACCAACCTCGACCTGGCGGCGTGGATGTGCGTCACCACCGTCGACACCGTGGTCCACGCCGCGGTGCTCGATCGCAAGCGGCTCGACGACCCAGCCCTCGCGGCGGAGCTGTCCGCGATGATCCTCCGGTACCTCACCGGGCGCGGCTGACCTGGCCGGGCGTACGTGTCGGGGCTAGCAGGTCGGGCGGAGGACGGGGATGAAGGCGTGGCTGGCCGACGACGACACGGGGCCGCACGACCCGCGCACCTGGGCGCGGGATCGGTGGTTCTGGGCCGCGATCGTGCTCGGGCTCGCGGCGCGGGTCGTGCCGATGATCCTGTGGCCGCAGGTCGACTGCATCCGCGACGAGTGCATCTACACCGACATGGCGCGCGACATCCTCGCCGGCCAGGGCCTCACCACGTCGAACAAGGGCTGGCTGCCGTCGCCGGGCTACCCCTGGCTGCTCGCCGCGATGAAGGCGGGCTTCGGGTCGATGCAGGCGGTGAAGGCGATCCAGGTCACGCTGTCACTCGTGAGCGTGGGCCTGGCCTACGGGATCACGCTCGATCTCGCGGGGGCGCAGGGTCGGCGCGCGGCGCGGATCGCGGCGCTGCTGTTCGCGCTCAACCCGACCATCGCGTGGTTCACCAACACGATGTGGATCGAGACGATCTACATCTTCTTCCTGCTGGCCTCGGCCGCGTGGATGATGGTCGCCCGGGGTCGCGGGTCGATCCTCGGCTCGGCCGGCTCGGGCGCGATGTTGGGCGGCGCGATCCTGTTCCGCGGGGTCGCCACCTACCTGCCCCCGCTGTGGGTGCTGGCCGCGATCTACCCGTTCGACGGCGACTGGGCCGCGGCAGCGCGCGGCCGGTGGAGACACGCGGTGGCGATGGTGGCCGCCGCGGTGATCGTGGTGACCCCGTACTCGATCTACGGCTCTCGGAAGTACGGCGGGTTCATGGTCACCGACGCGACGGTCGGCCACGTGTTGTACCTCGGGAACAACGACTTCCCCCCGCTGACGTTCGACTACGGGATCGGCATGTTGACCCAGCCGCTGTTCGGGCGGTACCTCGCCACCGGCCGGCCCCCGTGCCGCCGCGACGTCCCGCCGGTGCGGTCGTCGAAGTGCGAGGTGCAAGCGGCGGTCGGCTGGATGAAGGACCACCCGACCACGTTCGCCGCCCGGGTGCCGGTCCGCGTCGCGCAGCTGATGAACCCGAACAGCTTCCTCACCCGCCACGTGCGGTGGGGGTACTGGGACGAGTTCCCGTGGTACCTCAAGGAAGCGCTGGTGGTCACGATCATCGGGTTCTCGATCGCGCTCGGGTGGGCCGGAACGCTGTCGGCGTGGGCGCACGCGCGGGGCCCATACGCGATGATGGCGGTGGGCACGACGTTGTACACCGTGTTCACCATCTCGCTGATGTACGGCATGACCCGGTTCAGGCTCCCGCTCGAGGCGCTGTGGACGCCGTACCTCGCGTTGTTCCTCGCCGATCCACGAGGGACGTTCGACGCGCTCCGCGCCACCCCCTGGCGCCTCGCCGGGGCGGCGCTGTCGTTGCCGCCGCTGGTGGCGTTGACCTTGTGGTACCTGCCCACGGGCTTCCCGGTGATCTGGTAGGCTCGCGCTCCGCGGGGGTGTCGTCCGGTGCTGTGGTTGGTCGCGATGGTGGTGGGGTGTGTGGAGATCGAGCCGTCGGGGAACCCGTTCGCGCCGGCGGTGCCGCCGCGCGCAGCCCCCCTGCCGGCCGGGCCGAGCTCCGTCGACGCGGCCCCGCCGGGCGCTCCGGGCGCTCCTGGCGCAGTGGGGTTCGACTTCGAGGCCGAAGACCGGTCGACCCCGGCCACGCCGAGCGAGCCGGCGCCCGTCGATCCACTGGCGCTGCAGGCGAAGCTGCTCGGGGTCACCCCGAGCGCAGCCGCGCCGGCCGCACCTGCGGTCGCGCCGACCCCCGCCCCGGTGTGGGACCCGTCGGTGCCGGTGCCGGGCACCGGGTTCGGCGTGCGGGTGGTGGCGGTGCTGCTCGAGGTGCAGCCGCCGCGCGCGATCCTCGGGATGGCCGACGGCACGGAGCACGTGGTCACCCCTGGCGCGATGATCCCGTCCGAGGGGCTGGTCGTGTTGGCGATCGGGCGCGACGCGGTGCAGATCGCGAAGGTGAGCCCGAGCGGGTACGCCGCGGCGGTCACGACCGAGACGGTGCGCGCGCTGTACCCGGTGGTGCCCGGCCCCTCCGCGCCCTAAGGAGCCCGTGGCGGGTAGGCCGCGCAGCGGCCTCGCGCCAGGGCTCCTCCCCTGCCCGTGCCCGTGCCCCGAGCAGCTGGCGACGCGGACAGATCCTGGCCTGTCACGCTGGTACGTGGGCGGCTGGAGGAGAGATGGCACGGAG
>JBEBJC010000185.1:0-11632 GCA_040080105.1 Myxococcota bacterium | reverse complement strand
TGGGCGCGATGGGGGCCGTGTGGTGGCTGCTCGCGGACGCGGTGGACCGGAGGGGCCTCGCCGGCGGGCCGTGGGTGTGGTGGTCCGCGCAGGGGATCTGGACCGCGGCGCCGCTCGTCGCGGCCGGCGGGGCGGTCGCGCGGGGCGGATCGGCCGAGCTCGGCGCGCTCGCCCCGTTCGCCGCGTTCCTCGCGCCCCTGGTGTGGGTCGCGCTCGACGATCGGGCGTGGCCGGTCGCGGTGGCCGGTCGCTGGCACCTCCGCTCCGCCGCGGAGGCGGTGCTGACGGTGGGCGCGCTGGGTGGGGTGGTCACGACAGCGGTGTGGGCGGTGTGGCCTGCGGCAGCGGGGGTCGCGACCGCGGTGGTGACGGCGGTGGCCCTGGTGGCGCTGCACCAGGAGGGCGCGCGCGCCGGGTTCAACCGGGGCGCGGCGGCGCTCGCGCTGGTGGCGGCGCCGCTGGTGCTCGGCTGCGCCGCGCTGGGGTTCGTGCGGGACGGCGGGCTCGACCGGCTGGGCCCCGGCCCGTTCGCAGGAGACGGGGACTTCGTGGCCGTGCTCGAGGGAGGCTCTGCCGAGGCCGACGGGCCGCGGATCCAGGCCCGGCTCGACGCGCTGCGGGTCGACGGCGAGGTGCGCGCGGTCGACGCGGGTCACCTCGAGGTCGAGCTGCGGGACGTGGCCCGCCCGATGGACCTGCTCGCCGCCGTCGGCCGGACCGGGCGGGTCGAGATCTCCGCCGCGCGCGACGACGCGCCGCCGCCGGAGTCGGTGCCGCCGGGGGTGTGGTTCGACGGGACGTACCATGCGTCCGAAGCAGCGCCGGTGACGCCTCCGGCGGGGATGCGGGTCACGTGGCAGTGTGACGACGCAGGGTGCGAGGGGTTCGTGGTGGGCGACCCCGTGCTCACCGGCGCCGACGTGGTGGACGCGGGCGTGGGGTGGGACCTGCAGCAGCGGCCGTTCGTCACCCTGCGGTTCACCGCCGCTGGGGCCGCCCGGTTCGGCGAGGTGACGGGGCGGAGCGTCGGCAAGCGCCTGGTGGTCGAGCTCGACGGGCGGGTGCTGATGGCGCCGGTCGTGGGGGAGGCCATCACCGGCGGGTCGGTCCACGTCGACCCGGGGGGCGAGACAGAGGCGTGGTGCCAGTCGATGGCGGCGGCGCTTCAGAACCCGCTCGGGTCCACCTGGTCGGTCGCCAGCCTGGATTCCCCCTTGGGGCCGTGAACGAATCGGTGCCGCCCCCTCGCGGTCAGTAGACGCCGTCGTTGCCGAAGATCGTGATGGTGCCGCTGACGGTGTCGATCTCGTCCACCAGGGATTCGGCGGCGACGTCGGTGAGGGTGATGTTGTTCACGATGACCACCCCTTCGTCCACCCGGGTCAGCCCGTACAACGCGGTCACGTCGGTGAGCGCGACGTTGCCGAGGTACCCGCCGTCCTTGATGGGGTGGCCTCCGAGATACCCGTAGTACCCACCGAGGGTGAGGCTCCCGGCCGTGGTGAGGTTGTCGAGGCCCGACAGGGTCGTCAGCACATCGTTGTCGTCGATCGTGAGGTCCTCTTCCACCGACACCAGGCCGTCGAGGCCCGACAGGGTCGTCAGCGCGTCGTTGTCGTCGATCGTGAGGTCCATGACCGAGTCGACGTTCTGCAGCGCCGACAGGGTCGTCAATACATCGTTGTGGTCGATCGTGAGGTCTTGCCCGATCGACTGGAGGTTGTCGAGGCCCGACAGGGTGGTCAGCGCGCGGTTGCGGCTGACGATGACGTACGCCCCGACCGAGGTGACACCTTCGAGGCCCGACAGCGCGGCCAGCCGAGCGTTGGACGAGATGTACAGTCCGCCACCGACCGAGGTGAGGGGAGCGAGGCCCGACAGCGTCGTGAGCACAGGGTTGTCGGAGATGCTCACGTGCTCTCCGACCGTGGTGAGGTGGTCGAGGCCCGACAGCGTCGTGAGCGCGCCGTTGTCCTCGATGTACAGGTCGCCCAGGTCGCCGTCCTCGTCCGGACTCGTCCCCACCGACGCGACCGCGCCGAGGCCCGCCAGCGTGGTCAGCACGTCGTTGTCGGCGACTAACAGGTCGCGCCCGACCGAGGTGAGCGCGTCGAGCCCCGCCAGCGTGGCCAGCGCCGAGTTGCCGCGAATGTCCAGGCTGCCCGAGACCGAGGTGAGCCCGTGGAGGCCCGACAGCGTCGTCAGCTCGGGGTTGGAGTCGATGACCACGTTGTAATCGACCGATGTGACACATCGGAGATCGCCGAGATCGATCAGCGCGCTGCCTTCGACGATCAGGCTCCCCTCCCGGACGGCCCGCGAGCAAAAGCCGTCACAGAAGCCAGGTACGTCGTCCGTCTTCACGGTCCCCACCCACTCGCCGTCGTCACAGTCGACGAACCCGTCGCAGTCGTTGTCCACGCCGTCGTCGTCCACCTCGGTTCCCCCGGGATTCACCGCTCCGTCCTCGTCGTCGCAGTCGTCGTCGAGGACGAACCCGTCGGCGTCGAGGTCGTCGTCCGGTGTCCCCCCGTCGCAGTCGTTGTCCACGCCGTCGTAGGGGACTTCGACCGCTCCTGGATTCACCGCCGCAGCGGCGTCGTCGCAATCGTCGACGAGGACGAATCCGTCTCCGTCCGCGTCCTTCGGGTCGTCCTTCGCTTGGCCGGCACATCCGGTCCACAACGCTGCAACCAAGCCAACGCAGCCACTCCGGAACGATGTCGGCATTCGGGGAACCTCGGAGGAGCGATGTTAGCCGACAACCGACTCGGGTGGTGAGAGGTCAGCGAGTCATTGGCCCCGCCCCGGCTCCCGAGGTGAGGAGCAGCGGGGTCCACCGGTCCAGCGCGCGCGCCAGCAGGTCGTGCACCGCGTCGAACGCCTCCGGCCCCTCCCCCCACGGGTCCGGGACGTCGCCGCCGCCGATCGGCTCCAGCACCAGGTGCAGCCGGGCGCGGCACCCCGGCCGCGCGAGGGACCGGAGGTCCGACAGGTTCTTCGCGTCCATCGCCAGGATCCGGTCGAACGAGTCGAAGTCGGCCAGTACCACCTGTCGCGCCGCGTGGGGAAAGTCGGCCCCGACCCGACGCAGCACCCTCACCGTGCCCGGGTGCGCGCCCTCTCCGGCGTGCCATCCGCCCGTCCCCGCCGAGTCCACCGCGTCGGCCGGCCAGCCACCCCGCGCCAGGAGGGACCTCCACAGGCCCTCCGCCATGGGGCTGCGGCAGATGTTCCCGAGGCAGACGAACAGCACGCGCTCCACCGGCCCTCCGCACCCCGTCTACCACGGGCACCCGGCCCTCGACACTCGGCCGAGGGCGCCGACCTACACGGGCGCAGGGTATCGGGCGAGCAGGGGAGGCGTCGTGCCGGAAGTGAGGACGGAGATCGCTGCGTCGTTGGTCGCTCGGATCGACCCCCCGGGCCTGGTCGGCGCGGCGATCGTGGGCTCGGTCGGCCGCGGACTGGCCGACGCCTGGTCGGACCTCGAGCTCCTGCTGGTGTGGGACGCGCCGCCCGAAACCCAGGTGCGGGACGAGATCCAGCGGGCGTGGGGCGCGACCGCGATCCGTCGATTCACCCGTCCGGAACGCTGGTTCGGGGTGGACAACCTCGACGTCCGAGGCTTCCCCGTCGACCTGATCCACCAGACCGAGGCCAGCCTCGACGAGACCGCGTCGGCGGTGGAGGCAAGCGCGGAGCTGCCGGGTCAGGAGGTGTTGGCGAACCTGGTGAGCGCGCGCTGGCTGCGCGGCGCTCGGCCTCCCCCGGTGTACTCCGATGGGCTGGCCGCGCTGACGCTCGAGCGGCACGTCCACCCGCTCCCGCTCGGCAGCGCCCTGGTGCCGGCCCTGCGCGACGACCGGGTGCGGTACGCCGACCGAGCGGTGCGGTGGGCGAAGGACCTCGCGCTCGCGCTGTACGCGGCCAATCGGCGGTTCTGGCCGGGAGACCGCGCGCTGATCGAGGGGGTCGCGGCGCTGCCCGATACACCCCCCGGCGTAGAGAGTCGTCTGCGAACTGCGTTCTCTGCCCATCCGAGCGAGGGGGTCCTCCTGCTGTCGACGCTGTTGGACGAGTCGTTGGCGCTGGCGGCCCACCGCGTGCCCGGCTGGTCGTCGGCGGAGCGGGTGCGCTCGCGCGCTCGCGAGGCCCGCCGGTGCGCCTGGACCGAAGAGGAGCTGCAGGGCTGGCTGGCCGCGCCGTGGTGACGGAACCGGAGGAGCACCGGCTGAAACAGCACCGACGTTGACCCGGCGCTCGGATAGCCCAGGCGGGGAGGGCGGATGGACGTCCGGAAGTGTGCGCGCTGTGGACATCCGACCCTGGTCGCCGTGCAGGAGCTCGACCGAGCCCGCAGCGTGTACGGGATCCCGCTGGGGTCGGAGCGTGGCGGCGGCGGCCTGTCTTGGGTCTGCCAGTCCTGCGGGTCCGGGTTCACCCACTTGCCCCCTGCACCCGTCGCGTATCTGCTGGTCCCGCTCGGCCTGATGTTCGGGCTGATCGGCGGGATCGTGGCGCTCGCCGGGCTGTCCGCGCTGAACCCTTGGCTCCTCGCGCTCGGACTCGGGGTCGTCGCCGGAGGGTCCGGCCTGGTGGCGAACGCGCTCTGGCCAGGCTTCCTGCTGTGGCGCAGCCCGCTCGTCCCCGGTGCGTCGGCCCCGGAGATCCGGTGGCGATCGTCCGAGCTCCCCCGGCGGTGCCGCTGCGGCGCGCCGGCCGAGTGTGTGGAGGTCACCGTGAACCGGACGAACGGAGTGCACACCGGCACGGAACGGGTCTACGCCTGCGCCTGCGGAAAGCGGTTCACCGTGGAGAGCGGGCTCGGGGTCGCGTTGTTGTTCGGCGTCGGGCTGTTCCTCGGCGGCATCGGAGTGGTGTTCGCGCAGCGGTCTGCCGATTGGACGGAGCTCGCGTGTCCGGGCGCGATCGTCCTGCTCGGGCTGGGCGGGGTGGCCCTGGGTCGTACCGGGTGGTCACGGCGCTCCGTCACCCGGTGCTCCCGCGGAGCTGAGACCGGAATCCGTGGGGCTGAACCCACGCTCAGAATCCGTCCCAGTCCCCCATCTGGACCCACCAATCCGCGTCGAATACGGCCGCTGCAGCACTTCCCCCTGCCGACGCACCCATCAAGATTTGCCGCTTCGGCAGGACACGAGCGGGTACCGGGACGAATCCCGACCTGAGCGCCGGGGAGAGGGTCCACCGGTTGTCGAAGACCACCGTCGGCCACGCGCGCTCCGCGGTCGCCCAGGCGCCGATCTGGCGGGAGATCGCCCGCTCCGCCGCCGGTGAGGTCGCCAGGCGCTCGAGGACCGCGCCGATCGTTCGCCCGAGTCCGATGGCCGGACGCACGACGGCGAGGCCCACTCCGTCGCCGCGGTACAGCCAGCATCGGTAGCTGTACACCGGGTGCTCGCGGTATCGCCACCGGAGGTAGGCGGGCGAGCGGTCGATCAGGGCGCGGCCGCTGGTCGCGAGCGCGTCGCGGAGATCGTCGAGCGGGTCGTTCGGGTCGAGAGGGTCGACGCCTGCGATCGCCGCGGTGGACCACCCAGGGACCGGCCGCGTCCAGACCTGCACCGGGCTCATCACCCGCCACCCGAGCTTCTCGAACCCGCGGACCGAGTTGGTGTTCGGAAATCCGAAGAAGATCTCGTCGGATCCTAGAGATCCCTGCAGCGCCCGGAGGCACGCCCCGAACCAGCCCTTCCCCCGCGCGTCGGGCGCGGTGGCCGTGTCGCAGGACTGCCAGGCGCGAATCGTGCGACTCCCCTGGCGGATGGCCAGTGGAAACATGGCGTTCGCGGCGATGTAGCGGCCACCCTCCCGAACGACCGCGATGCGGGCCGGCCCACCGGGAGGGGCGTACTTCCAAGTGAAGTAGGCCGGGACGAGGTGATCGGCCGGAGCGCCGCGCTCGGTCAGCAGCTCCGCGAACGCCTCGCGTTGGAGCGCGACGTAGGCGTCCAGATCGAGCTCGTGTGGGCCTACCAGCTCAACTTGGGACATCGGTGGCCTCGATCGTCCGAAGGAATCGCGCGAGCTCGGCGTGCTCGGCGTCTCGGGCAGGGCTGTACTGGAAGGCGCTCGTGGCCGTGTGGCGGGTGCCGCCTTCCCCCGGGTGAGCCCGGCCGATGTGGAACAGCACCTCGATCCTGGCCGCGTCGAGCGCAGCAGCACACCCCGCCCGCGCAGCCGCAGCCGTCATCCGCCCGCTGTACAGGATGCCGACGAGGGCGCCCGGGCCCGCCAAGCCCTCCCGTCGTGCCACCGGCTCGGCCATCCGTGAGCAGACCCGCAGCACGACGAGCTTCAACAGGTTGACCAGGAACGACGGACGCACCACGTCGGACGGGGTGCACAAGTGCAGAGACTCCCGGCTGATGCGGATCTCCGGAATGCCGTACTCACGCGCCAGGCGGGCCGCGATCGGGAACAGGAACGGCAACATGTGTACGTGGGTGTGCCCGTCCACCGCGGACGGCCTGCGCGGCGCACAGACGGCGAGGACCCGCTCGATCTGGGCTCTCCACTCGAGCTCGACCTGGCCGACGAGGGCCGATCGCCAGCTGGTGCCGTGGGTGAGCCACCGGGCCGCCAGGTCGGAGAACTCGCTCGCAAGGTTGCCTTCGGCGTCCACCAGGAGCGGGATCCGCGAGGGGTCCACGACGCTCGGACCCTCCCGGAGGTCCAGGTGCACGGCGATCCGCACGGGACGCTCCGGCTCTGCGGCGAGGAGCGCCGTCAGACGTTCGAGGCCGGTGCCATTGGCGAGCACGCTGAACCCGTCGAGGAGCCCAGCGCTCCAGGCCGCTCCGATGCGGTCGGTGACGGCCGGCGTCATCCCGATGTCGTCGCTGTGCAGGAGGATCTTGCGGCGCAATCGGCTCACGCGGGCACCGCCCGCGGAGCTTCGTGCCGCGCGCTCTCGATCAACAGAGTGAGCCACACGAAGGCCACGAGGCCGTCGGTCGTGAACGGCGGGTAGGGAGTGCCGAACAGCACGGGGTACACGTACCCGACGATGTCAGCGGCCCAAGACAGGCCGATCATCACCCCTATCGCGCGACGGGATCCGGGCCGGACGGGGTCGGTCCCGAACAGCAGCTCCAGGGCCGGCAACAGGAGCACCACGGCGTCGTAGCTGTTGACGTAGAGGTTCATGCTGACGACGAACAGTGTCAGCATCGACATCTTGCGCCAGATGCCGATGGGGCGCGTCCAGGCCCACAGCAGCGCCGGAGTGACCAGCACGACCGAGAGGGTCCAGATCGCGTCGATCAGGCGTCCGTGTCCCGGTCCCAGCGCGCCGACGAGGACCCCGCGGATGGCGATGTTGTGCCTGCCACCCTCAACATCACCGGTGTGCCGGGCCTGCGTCCCGGCCAGCTCGACGAACCGGTACCAGGGACCGAGCCCGCGCGCCAGTGAGAGCGCCACGAGCGCACCGCAGGCGGTGACCATTCCGGCGAACGCGCGGCGATCGAACAGCAACATCAGGCCGAGGGGCGCGAACAGCCAGTTGGGCTTGATCGCGAGCATCCCCAGCACGAGGCCCGCCGCGAACGAGCGGCCCGAGGCGAGCAGCGCGGTCGCGGCGGTCAGGGCGAGCAGGAAGGTTCCGGCGTTCTGACCGAGGATCGTCTGGTACCCGAACGACGCCGAGGCAGCGAACAGCACGAGCGCCGCGGCGAACCTCTGGCGCTCTGCGCCGAGGGCGCGAGCCGCGAGCCATGCCGCGGCCACGACCGACCCCACCTGCGCGATCGTCACCAGGGTGTAGGCCACCACCGGGGACAATGGGGCGAGCGGGAGGTAGAACAGCACCGCGTACGGCGGGTAGATGAAGCGCTGGCCGTCGCTGTAGAAGTCAGGGTACATCGCCATCAGGCCGCCGCTCGTCGCGCGCTCGGCGGCGATCTGGAACGCGTACCAGTCTTTTCGCGGCGGCCCGTCACTCAGCGCGGAGGCGAAGAACAGGCCCAGGAACCCGAGGTGTGGGACAGCGGCGATCCACGCCGCGTTCACCCACCAGGGCGGCGGCGGGTCGAAGGCCACCGCAGCTTCCGCGCGCGTCGTCCGAAAGACGAGCTGAAATCCCGTGTACGAGATGGCGACCAGGATGGCGTCGGCAGCCAGCTTCCCCACGAACAGGTCCCCGGTCAGCGTGATGCACGCTGCCACGAACGGTGCGCTGAACAGCAGGATGGCAGCCGCGAGCGCGATCCTTCGCGGGTCCGCGTTGTTGTCGTGCGCCGCGCGGCGCCCGAGGAGGAACGTGCCCACCTCGCGGGTGCAGCGCGAGATCACCTGCGCTGCCATCGGCGGCACACCGGCTGAGGTCGTGGCGAAGAACAGGGTCACGTCGAGGGCCGCGAGGGCAGTGCCGACCGCGACCTCCCGAACCGCCCACGACTCCCTGACCATTCAGCCCGCCCCGCGCTGACCGACTGTACCGCGGAGCGGCTGCCCGCAGCTACTCCGCCTGGTCCCGGACGTGGGGCGTGCTCGGCGTTGAGCCGGTGGCCCGTCGGACGTGGAGAAGCGGCCGTTCCTCATGATGCGGTTCACCGCCGCCGGGGCCGCCCGGTTCCCACGGGTGCTCCCGCGGAGCTGATGGCGACTCTCAACTCGCCAGGGCGCCGATCTCCTTCGCGACGCGGATCCCCGACACCATCGCGCCGTCGACCGTGGCGTAGTGGTCGAACGCGGTGTGTTCACCCGCGAAGACCGATGACGCTGTACGAGCCGAGGGCGAACGGATCCGAGTGCCATGCGGTGACGGTGGCCGCGATCGGCGCGGGCGGGACGACGCCGCACATCAGACCCGCGACCTCGAGCGCGCGAGCGATTCGCTCCTCGTCGGACTTCTGCTCGGCGGCGACCGCCGCGTCGGCGCCTTCGAACGCCAGCAGGGCAGGCAGTCGTCACCGGGTTGGCGTCACTGACCCCAGCAGCCAGGCCGCGCCGACGTCGATGCGCACACCTCCCAGCTCCTGGCCTCGCACCCGTCCTCCGAGGGTGCGGATCCCGATCTGCGCGCCACACCGAGTCGGTCTTCGGATGGGTCGCGGCGGTCGGAGATGCTGAGCCCTGCTGGCTCCGGTCGGCAGGCTTGCGCCAAGTCGCACGGTGGATCGTACTACTGGAGGCCCAGGCGGCAGGCAGCTGCGGCGTGTTCCCTCCGTGTACCACCGCGTCCTCCGTGGTCGAACGTTCGTTACAACCACGGAGGACGCCGAGGCTCACGGAGGAGTCGCCGCCGCCGCCGCCGCCGCCACAATCGCTGTTGTACGAATCGAATCAGGCGATCCGGTTCGATTGGCGATCAACCAGACTGGCTAGCTGGCATGATCAGGCCTGGAACCACACCCGTCCTCCGACCCGATCGCGGGCCTCCAACACCACCACCTCGTGCCCCGCCTCCTGGAGCCACTGCGCCGCGGTCAGGCCGGAGACCCCAGCGCCGACCACGATGATCTCGTGTGACGGGTTGGCCGGCTCGTGCTCCTGCTCCTTGCACGCGACGAGCGCCAATGCCAGGCTCCAGACAGCGACGCCGGCCAAGTAGTGGTGCATACGCCTACGTAACCCGGTAGGGCGCCCGGGACGGTGGTAGGAGGGGTCGGATGAGCTGGTGGAAGAAGCTGTTCGGTGCGCCTGCGGACCCCGATCCGTCACCTGCGGCCGGCCCGCGCGCGAAGTGGCTCCCGGCCGACGATCCCGGCAACCCGTTCGGGGTGCCGCTGCTCGACCTGATGATGTTGCAGGGGTACCTGGCGACCAGCCAGAACCCGGACGCGGCCACCAAGTCGGTCTCGTGGGGCGGCTCGACCGGCGCGGAGCTCGATCCTGGTCCGGTGCTCGACCTGCCGCCGGTGGCGTGTGAGCTCCGGTACCCGGCGGCTCTCGAGCTGCCGGACGGGCTGTTGTACGCACCGCCGTCGATGGACGAGAAGTGGGTGCTCGGGTGGCGCGCAGGCCGGCTGCTCGCTGCCCGCAGCTGGACCGGAGCCGTCGAAGCCGTGGCGGACGGACGCCGCGACGGCGGCGCGCTGGTGCTGGAGCGGCTGCGGGTGCTCGAGGGATCGTCGCTGCGGATGGCGGGTCGGCTCGTCGACACCTTCGACTGGCTGATCCGCAGCCACGCCCTCGGCCAGCGGATCCCGTTCCCGGTAGACGACGAGTCCGCGACGCTGCTCGAGCAGGTGCCGCTCAGCGGGTTCGGCCCGTTCGGCAAGGTGCTGTTCTGCGCGGCCCGGAGCTGGAGTCCGCCGCCGCCGACCCGACCGCTCCGCGCCGACGGAGACGTGATCGTGGCCGTCCGGCGCGACGACCCCGGCGCCCTGGAGCGAGCCGTGCGCTGCGGGGCCGCCGTAGATGCGCCCAGCACACACGCCGGCTACACCGCGCTGCACATCGCGGCCCGGCGCGCCGATCTCCACCTCCTGCAGCGCCTGCTCGAGCTCGGCGCCGACCCGGCGGTCCGCGCCGACCGGGGCCAACACGTGTTGGGTCTCGCGGTGGTCGGCGCGGCGCCTCGGCCCGTGTTGGACGCACTGGTGAACACCGGGCTCGATCCCGACACGGCGAACGACGACGGCTTCACCGCCCTGCACGCAGCGGCGGAAGTGAACCACGCCGACGCGATCCCGTGGTTGGTGGCCGCGGGAGCGTCGCTCGAGGCGCGGACCCGGCACGGGCACGCTCCGCTGCACGTCGCGTGTGGGCTGGGCCATCGGGAGGTGGCCGAGGCGCTACTCGAGGCGGGCGCCGATCCGAGCGCGACGTCCCCGGGCGGTACGCCGCTCGAGGTCGCGCAGGCAGAGGGCAAACCCGCGTTGGTCGAGCTGCTCGCGCGAGCCACCCGCTGACCCCACGACCGAGGACGCTACCGGTCCGGCGGGGCCGCCGACGCGATCGACACCTCCGGCGCCCGCTCCAGCGCGAGCGCGTCGGTGGTGTCCGCCCGCCACGCGCGGAACACCAGCTCCACCACCGCACCGTCGGGTGGGCGCGGGATCTGCAGCTCGTGCACCTCGCCAGGCGCGAGCCCGGCCCCGTCCACTGCGGCGGCCTCGGTCAGCAGCGCCACCGGTCGGCCTCCGGCGTCGACCGCGCGGGGTCCGAGCGTGTCGAGTGGGGTGTGGACACCGTCCACCACCAGGTCCAGCCGCAGCTCGCGGAACACCGCCGCCCCGGTCGGCACGTCG
This sequence comes from Myxococcota bacterium, assembly GCA_040080105.1. Taxonomy (GTDB): domain Bacteria; phylum Myxococcota_A; class UBA796; order UBA796; genus JACKER01. Next base: position 413 of record JBEBJC010000185.1, on the reverse strand, counting down.
TGACCCGCGCCGACGTTCTCGACCTCGATCCGCCACGTATCGCCGTCGCGCTCGACGCTGAGCGCGAGCGCCTCGGCCAACAACGACCGGGTGTGCAGCGCGCGCGCCTCCGGATCGACCTCGGGGCCCGGCTCGAACCCGATCGTCGCGTGAGACCCCTTCGGGAAGTGGCAGTCGGCGCAGCTCTCGCTCACCCCGGACTCCGCGTGCTCCGTGCCGGTCCGCTCGTCGAGCAGCCCCGGCCCCGCGACTTCGTGGCAGGTCGCGCACAGAGAAGACGAGCGCAGGAACGGCCGATCGGAGGTCGCGTGTGGCGCGGGCCCGCCATGGGTCCCGGCGAGCGGCGCGCCGAGGTCGACCACCAGCGCCCCGTCCGACTCGGTGCGGTTCCCGGTGGCGGCGTGGCACGCCAC
>JBEBJC010001195.1:0-2517 GCA_040080105.1 Myxococcota bacterium | reverse complement strand
CGCGGCGGGGACGTGGACGGCTCCCTCCCATGAGCGCGTGGCTCGCCACCGCGGCGTTCGGGGCGGCGTGCTGCGGAGGCCCGCCGGTGAACCCCGGCCTGCTCGGGCCCGGCGAGCACGGAGCGGTGACCGCCGGAGCCCTCGGCCTGTGGACGCCGCTGCGGTGGTCGTCGGACGGCGGGGTGCACGGGTCGTCGGGCGGGCGCGCGACCGCGTCGGTCGGGGCCCGGCTCCGGTTGGCGCCGTGGGCGCAGGTGGGGCTGGTGGTGCCGGCGTCCCTCGACACGCTGCGCGGCCCGGGCCTCGACGACCCGGTGTTGTCCGGGCGGATCGAACCGAGGGCGGGCGAGATGAACGAGTGGGTGCCCACCGTGTCGGGGTCCCTCGCCACGCCGCTCGGCCGGCGGCTGCCCGACTTGCCGCCGTGGTGGCACGGCACGCTGGGGGCGGGGCTGGAGCGCACCGGGCACGCCCACGGCCTGACCGCGTACGGCTCGGTCACCGCGCCGTTCGGGGCGGCCGGCGACCCGAGCGTGGTGCCCGGGTGGGACTGGGAGCTCGGCGCCGGCGGAGGTCCTCGCGGCGACTGGGGGGCGGTGTCGGTCGGCGGCGCGGTGCGGGGCGTGACCCGCGGCCGGATCGACGGTGAGGCAGCGGGGATGGCGGCGGTCGAGCCCGTGCTCCGGGGCGCGTTCACTTGGCCGGTGAAGCCCGGGGTTCGCCTCGTCGCCTCCGGCGAGGCGGGCCCGCCGATCCCGTACCTCGGTCGGAGCGCCGACGCAGACCTGGTGGTCGGCGCCACGATGTTGTTGGTCCCCGGCGCGTAGATGCCGGACCGGGTCGCCCTCGCGTGGTTGGTGTCGCTGCGGTGGCTCGAGGTCGCGTGCGCCGCGGTGCTGGTGCTCGCGGTGCACCTGCTGGTGGGCCCGCTGCCGCTCGCGTCCCTGCTCGGGCTGGTCGCGCTCGCCGCGATGGTCAATTTGTGGCTCGCATGGCGGCTGAAGAACGACCAGGTGCCCGGGGAGCGCGGGCTGGCTGCGGTCGTGCTGGTCGACGTGGTGGTGCTCACCGGGATGCTCGCCGCGTCGGGGGGCGCGCACAACCCGTTCGCCGCGCTGTACCTGTTCGAGGTGATGATCGCCGCGCTGGTGCTGCGGCCGGCGTGGGCCGCCGCGGTGTCGGCGGTCGGGGGGATCGCCTACGGCACGCTGTTCCTCGATCCCCCCCACGTCCACGACATGAGCCAGATGCAGCGCCACCTCGTGGGGATGTGGGTCGCGTACGGGGTCGCGGCGCCGTTCGTCGCGTTGGCGGTGCACCGGCTGCGCCAGTCACTCGCCGCCGCCGATCGGGCGGTGGAGGACAGCCGTCGGCGGGCCGACCGGTCGGAGCGCCTCGCGTCGCTCGCGACGCTGGCGGCGGGCGCCGCGCACGAGATCGCGAACCCGCTCGGCACGATCGCGGTGGTGGCGGGCGACTGGGTGCGCGCCGCCGATCCGAGGATCGCCGAGGACGGCCGGCTGCTGCAGCGCGAGATCGGGCGGTGCCGGGCGGTGCTCGATCAGCTCGCGGCAGGCGCAGGTGCAGGGACTGGGGAGGCGCCGCGCCCGCTGGACGTGGCGAGGGTAGTGGAGGAGGCGCGCGCGTGGGTCGACGCGGTGGAGGGCTCGGCCGGCTCGACCCGGATCCTCGCGCCCCCGGGGTTGCTCGGGCAAGCCGTGCGCCGGCTGGTGGACAACGCGCGCGACGCTGGGGGCACGGTGCGCCTGGTGGTGGACCCCCGGCCGGGCGAGGTCCACCTGGTGGTGCGCGACACCGGCGCGGGGATGGCCGCCGAGGTGGCGGCGCGCGCGAGCGAGCCGTTCTTCAGCACCAAGGTGAACGGGATGGGGTTGGGCATGTACTTCGCGCGATCGGTGGTCGAGCACGTGGGCGGGCGGATGGAGGTCGTCTCCACCCCGGGCACGGGCACGGACGTCAGGCTCGTCATCCCGGTCCTCTCGCCATGACCCTGAAGATTCTGTTGGTCGACGACGACGAGAACCTGCGCGAGCGGTTGGCGCGCTCCCTGCGGGACCGCGGGCACGAGGTCACCACCGCCGCCAACGCGCAGGAGGCGCTGATCGCGTTCGACCGCGACCCGCCGGACCAGGTGGTGCTCGACCTGAAGATGCCCGACCGGTCCGGGCTCGAGCTGCTGCGCGACCTGCGCGAGCGCGACCCCGAGCTGCCTGCGGTGATGTTGTCCGCCTACGGCTCGATCGCCACCGCGGTCGACGCGGTGCGGCTGGGGGCGCTCGACTTCGTGGTGAAGCCGGCCGACGCCGACACGGTCCTGGCCGCGTTCGACCGCCCGGTCGGGGAGGCGCTGCCCGAGGTGGACGGCACCCCCACCCTCGCCCGCACCGAGTGGGAGCACATCCAGCGGGTGCTCACCGAGTGCGGGGGCAACATCAGCGAGGCGGCGCGCCGGCTGCGGATCCACCGGCGGACCCTCCAGCGCAAGCTGCACAAATA
>JBEBJC010000184.1:0-11638 GCA_040080105.1 Myxococcota bacterium | reverse complement strand
GTCCTGGGCGAGCCGGCGGAGCACCGCCACCTCGTTCGGGGTCAGCCGACCCGCGCCCCGCGGCCCTTCGTACCGCAGCGCCGCCAGGTCGAACCGGACCGGCCCCGCCGACAGGTCCCACCCCCGCGCTGCCGGCGGCCGAGCCGCGCGCCCGTCCGACGGGAGGCCGAGCACCAGCTGGTAGCCGCTGCCGTGGGCGGTGAGCAGGTGGTCGGGGGCGGACGGGTCGCGCTCGATCTTGGTCCGGAGCCGGCGGACCGCGCTGTCACACGCGCGGCTGTACACGGCGTCGCTGTAGCCCCACACCCGCTGGAGCAGCTCGTCGCGGGTCGCGGCCTGCGGCGCCCGCTCGGCGAGGAACCGGAGGAGCTCGCGCTCGCGGGTGGACAGCCGGAGCCGCTCGGCCCCGTCGCGCCGCAGCACCACGCCGCGGGCGAGGTCGACCGCGCAGTCGGTCAGCCGCACGGTCTGTTCGCCCTGGGGTTCGGTGGCCATGTCGCTCGCGCCCTATCCGGGCGACGTTCGGCGCGCGGGCTCAGGGAGCTGGCCCCAATCTCGTCTCAGTTCTACCGGGGGACGGTTGTGAACAGGGATCGAGGACGGCGGGTAGATGGGCGCAACCGTTCACACTCTGCGGCTCACGTTGGCCGCAGAGGCGGCCGGGGCGGACGTGGGGGCCCTGCGGGCGCGGGTGGCGGCGGACCCGCGCGACCTCGACGCCCGCTGGACCCTGGCGGCGGCGTCGACGACGGCGGGCGACCCGGGCGTGGCTGGAGCTCGTGCGGCTCGACCGGAAGTACCGCGAGGACGGCGGGCGCGCGGCGACGATCCGGTCCGCCAAGTCAGGAAGCCCATGTCCCTGGTACGTGCTTGGACTTGCGCCACCTCACGCCCGGTCGGTCCTGATCCGGGCCAGGAGGGTCCGGAAGAACACGGCGTCGGGTCCTTCGGCGGTCAGGCCGGACAGCGCTTCCAAGGCTGCGCCCGCCGCAGCGTAGTCCTGGTCGTCGATCGAGTCGCGGACGGCGTCGAGGGCCTGTTGGACCTGGACCGTGCGCGCGGGCTGTCCGAACACGTCCTCGAGCACTCCGTTGGCGTCCTGCCCGGGGCCGAGCCTGGACTCGACCAGCCGGAAGTCACGCAGCACCCTCAGCTGCCGCGGCTCGACCTCCTGGACGACGATCGGGGAGTGGGTGGTCCACACCCACTGGACATTCGGGAAGACCCGCCGGAGCTCGCCCACCAGCTGACGTTGCCAGGCGGGGTGGGCGTGCTGCTCGATCTCGTCGACGAGGATGCTGGCGGCTTCGAGGAGCGGGTCGCCCGTATCCGAAAGCAGCGACAGGCGCCGCGCGACGTCGGCGACCATGGCGATGGTCGTGCGCTCGCCCTCGGAAAGGTACGAGAACGGCAGCACCTGCCCTGCGCGCGAGAGCGCCAACACGGGCTTGTCGCTGTAGGGGGGCAACCGGCGCCGCACCTTCAGCTCGCCTGGCATGGTGTTCCGGTAACTCCGGGCCAGCCTCCGCGCGGTCGCGCCCTCGCCATGGTGCAGCTCTCACGGCGGGTCGTACGCGGCGGACACGCGCTCGGGGGACGGGACGTCGAGGCCGGAGCAATGCGCGGTCTCGGCGCGGGGGAACCGGGTGGCGTCCGCCGAGGCGTCGGAGCAGACGGCGGCCAGGAACTGGGCCACGACCACATGAGCGTTCGGGGCGCTCGATCGCAGCGTCGCCAGGACGTCGTGGCCGGTCGCCTCCCACACCACGCGGAGCCGAGCGAGCGCCGCCGACGTTGACCGGCCCGGGTCGGTCCGCTCGTCGACCGTGCAATGGTCGACCCAACGCTCCCCTCGCTCCCCTTCGACGTACCGGCACCCCTCGACGCGCAGGCCCGGTACGTCCGGAGGGAGCAGCCACAGGCCGCGCTCACCGTGTGGGCCGAGCGCTTCGGGATCGTAGGCGGTCGCGCCGTACGGGATCATCGCGAAGACGTCAGGGAGCCCCACGCGACGGAGCTCGGACAGGATCCGCGTCCGCTCGGGCCGCCCCCGGAGGGCGGTGGACCAGAACACCCAGGATCGAGCGTGTGCCTGCACCAGCGCAGCCACAGGCGCGGCTGCGGCCGGCTCGCGGATCCCGAGCGACGGCAGGGCCTGCTCCACTAGGCGCTGAAGCTCCGGGGTGGCGGGGGTCTCGACCCGGTCGTACGTGGCGTACCCGAGGTCGGGCGGGCACACCGGCGGTCGGCTGCAGGCCGCGAGGACGAGGAGCAACCTCACAGCTTCCACTCGGACGGACGGACGAACCCGGTGGTGAGCTTGGTCAGCGCCTCCCAGACCGTGACGTAGTGGTCGGGCAGAACGTCCTTGCCCATCGACATGACGCTGGTGGTGTCGTCGTCGATGCCGTGGCCCTCCGCGCCGGAGTCGTGGATCAGGCGCTTCTGCTCCTGGGTCACCGGGTGGCCCTCGGGCTTGGCCGACGCATATTCGTCGCCCAGCCCCAGCATGTGACCGAACTCGTGCGCAACCAGATTGAAGTCGGTGCGCGTGTCGCTCGAGTAGCGGTGGGTCGGGTCGACGTCGAAGGTCAGCATGCCAGGGATGTTGCCCTCATAACCGACGCGAATCCCCAACCGACGACCCCGTCAGCGCCGCCCGACGGGCTGCCGGGGTCTCCCCGGTCCACTGGCGGAACGCCCGGAAGAACGAGGTCTGCTCGGCGTACCCACACAGGTACGCCACCTCCGCCAGCGTGAGCCGCGGGTCTCCGAGGTACCGCTCCGCGAGGCCGCGTCGGGTCTGCTCGAGGAGCTCCGCGTAGCCGAGGCCGTGCTCCCGGAGCCGGCGCTGCAGGGTGCGCGGGCTGACGGCGACCTGGCGAGCCACGTGCTCGATGGTGGGGCTGCCGGTGGCGAGCGCGTGCTGGATGGCCCGGCGCACTCGGCGCAGCAGCTCCGGCTCGCCGGGTTCGAGCTGGGCCGCCTGGTGGAGCCTGGCCTGGAAGTAGGCCGCGAGCTCCGCGTCCGCGGACTGCACCGGCAACGCGAGCACGGCCGCATCGAGCACGAGCTCGGTGTGAGCGGCCCCCGCGCGCACCGGCGCGCCGAGGAACGCCTCGAACACCGACCGCAGGGCCGGCGGCAGCGACGCGCTCCGGGTGCGCAGCTCGACCGCCGGGACCGGGCGCTCGGTGGCCAGCCGGAGCAGCTGCAGCGCCACCAGCGCGGTGTACTCGGACAGCCGCAGGAGGCCGGGCCGGGGCTCGCCCCACCGTTCGTCGCGGAACACGAGGTGCGGGCCTTCGAGGGTGGCGTGGTACCGAGCGGTCTGGTTGGTGAGGTGCTGGAACCGCTGGTGGCACAGCAGCGCCTCGGCCACCGTGTCGAGCGTCTTGCAGGCCAGCCCCACGACGCCGAGCGTCCCGAAGGTGTGCCCCAGCACTGCCTCCTGCACGAAGTCCGCGTAGCCGGGCAGCCCCGCCATGTGCTCGAAGTGGCGGTAGGTGGCGTCCCCGTGCACCGCTCCGTCGGGATCCGCCATCACCGCCGCCGGCAGGCCGATCGCCTCGAGGTCGGAGGCGGTCACGCCGCGGGCCAACGACGCTCGGTAGGCGGGCAGGACGTTGACCACGGCGATGTGGTCGGGGCGGAGGACGCGCATCCGACCCTCTTCGCTCCTCGCGGCCGGCCGCGCAAGCTGTCGCCATCCGACATCGGATTGGCGCGCTCGGCGAAGGCCGACCGGGGGCCGCCGCCGTACGGTGACGTCGCTCGGAACCCCAGGAGGGACCATGACCCGACCGACCCGCTCGCTCGCCGAGCTGCTTCTCGCTGCCACGTTCACCACCCCACCGGCCGCGGCCTCGGAGCCACCCACGCCGAGCGCCGGAGCAGAGCTGGTCGAGCTGTGCGCCAGGTGTCACGCGCTGAGCGTCGGCGAGAAGGCCCGATGGGGACCAGATCTGGTCGGGGTCGTCGGCCGACCGGTGGGCGCCGAGCCCGGCTACTCCTACGGCAGCTACCTGGTCGCCCGGAATCGGGACGGGGCCGTCTGGGACGAGGCCGCACTCCGGGTGTGGCTCGTCGACGCCAAGGCCGTGGCGCGGACCGGGGAGGCCCGGACGAAGATGCCCACCCTCGCGCTGACGGACGACCAGCTGGACGTCCTGCTCCCCTTCCTGCGGGAGCTGTGATGCGCCACCTGCTGTCTGCCGGTTGGCTGGCCCTGGCGGGCTGTCCGCACACCCCCGTCCTGCCCGTGGACGCCGCAGCCGAGCTCCGGAGCGCCGGGTCGAGCACCGCCGGGCTCGTCTACGAAGGGGCCGTCGCTCGGCGGGACACCGAGGGCCCGACGCTGTTCCGGTACGAGCGGAGGGTGGAGGATCGGGTCGACGACCAGCGGTCCTCCCACCTGACCCGAACGGCCGACGGAGCGCCGGTGGTGCTGCAACAGGCGGTCCACACCCCCCTCTACGAGCTCGTCAGCTTCCGCGAGGTCAACCAGCAGACCGGTCTGGTCGGGCAGGTCGACGTGGGCCCCGACGGCACCGCGACCTTCCGCACGCTCGTCGACGGCCGCTCGCGCCTGCGGGTGGAGCCGCCGGGTGAGCCCCTGCTCGCGGGACCCACGCTGTTCGGCTTCGTACTGCAGCGGTGGGACTCGCTGCTGGCCGGGCGCTCCCTCCGGTTCCGCTTCCTGGTGGCGGAGCGGCGCCGGTCGTTCCGGTTCGAGCTGAAGCGGGTGGAGGGACCGCCGGGGACGATCTGCTTCGAGATGTCCCCGATCGACCCGTTCCTCGCCCTGGCGGTGCCGCGCGCCGAGCTGGTGTTCGACGAGGACCGGAACCTCCTCCGCTACAGTGGCGCCGTGCCACCTCGGGAAGAGAACGGCGACCACCTGAAGCGGCTGGACGCGACGGTGACCTACGAGCGCGCGACCGAGCGGTTCCGGTAGCGATCTCCCGATCGAGGCGTGACCCGAGACGGCCGGTCAAGGGGACACGCGCCACCGGCCCCACCCGAGCCAATCCCCGTCGAGCTGCGCCATCCACAGCTCGTCGCCGAGCGCGAAGAACTGGGCGTCGGTGGTCGGGCAGGGAGCGTCGACCGGAGCCCACCGGTCGCCGACCCGCGCCATCAGCCGGACGTTGCCTTCGTACCACCCGGACAGGAGCGCGCGGTGGGCGTCGAGCGGGCCGCCGGAGCGGTCACCCGCCTGCCAGCCGGCCGGGGGAGCCGGGACCGCGACGGGCTCCAGCGGGTCCCACGCGCCCTCGAGCGAGCCCCCTGGTTCGAGCGGGTCGCCGGTCCACGGGTCGTACCATCCGCTGGGGACCGAGCCGCTGATGCTCAACGCGCCGCCGACCGTGCCGTGGACGTAGAAGCTCCCGCCCGCTGGGACCGTCCGCCCCGCGACGGGCTCGAACCACGCGGCCGGCTCCGACGCGAGCGAGACCGCGAACACCTCGTCCCGCAGGACCTCGGCCGCGGCGGTGGTGGGGCAGCCGTCGTCCCACAACACCGAGAACGGCGCGCGGCCCTCCTGGCACGCCCACGCGAACGACTCCGCGGCCTCGCGCCCGCCCGCGTCCGCGTCGTCGAACACGCCGGGGTGGTCACGCACCACGTCGTTCTGGCGGTCGACCCCGTGGCACACCTCGTGCCGCACGACCGTCGGCAGGTCCTCGGGCGGGGTGTCGGCGGCGACCCGGATCCCGCGGGTCACCGGGTTGTACGCCCCGAGGTGCGCCGCGCCCTCGATCCACCCGATCCGGACGTGGTCGATGCACACCGGCAGGGCGAGCTCGCGCTCGAGCTGGGTGAGCACCCCGACCACGGCGCGCTCCGCCTCGGGCTCGCCGCCCGACACGCGCACCCGGGACAGCGGCGGGCACGCCTCGCCACACCCGAGCGCCGCGGCCAGCAGCGCCCCGGTCACCCGCGGTCGACGCTGTACTTGCCGCCGCCCACGAACGTGAGCCCGGCGAACACGAACCCGAGCTCGATCGCGTGGGACGCCTCCCCGAGCCCCTGCCCACGCGACAGGTGCGACAGCGCCGCCACGAGCATCGTGAACGTGAGCAGCGCCGCCGCAGGCCGCGTCGCGAGGCCGATCGCCAGCAGCGCCCCGCCGAACGTCTCGGTCGCCGCAGCCGCGAACCCCCACAACGTGGGCGCGAACGTGATCCCGAACACCCCCATCGCCCGGCCCACCTTCTCCCACACCGCCTCGCCGCCTGCGAGCTTCGGCCACCCGTGGGTCACCATCATCACCCCCACGCCGGCCCGCAACACGAGGTGGCCCACGTCTGCCCACCGACCGAGGAACGGCAAGGTCCAGGCTCGCATGTCGCCTCCCCGGCCTCGGTAACCCGTGTGATCGACCGACCGCCGGCGCGGCAGTGTTAAGCGGCTCGGGCGAACCGGAGCGCGCACCGCTCCGACCCGGGAGCCCCGATGACCAAAGAGCCGACCGTCCCCACCGCCCGCCGGAGCCCCGAGCTGTCGGCCGACGAGCTGCGGCACGCGTACCGGGTCGGGGTGCGGTCGCGCGCGGCCGAGGAGCACATCGTGCGCCTCGTCACCCGCGGCGAGGTGAAGTTCGCGATCTGGGGGCCGGGCGAGGAGGTCCACGGCGTCGCTACCGCGCTCGCGCTGTCGAAGGTGGTGAACCCCGACCGGTTCGCGTTCGTCGGCCACTACCGCTCGGGCGCGCTGTGCTCGATGTGGTGCGAGCTCCGCGGCGTGCAGGACTTCACCCTGCGGATGTTGCGCCAGCAGTTCTCGCGCGGCACCGACCAGATGAGCGGCGGGCGGCAGATGGTGTACCACCTGCACATCCCCGAGGCCGGGATCCTGCCGGTGCAGTCCCCCGTCGGGATGCAGCTCGGCAAGGCCGCCGGCTACGCCCTCGGGTACAAGGCCAAGGGGTTCACCGACGGCGTGACCATGGGGATCGTCGGCGACGGGACCACCGCCGAAGGCGACATGCACGACGCGATGAACGCGATCAGCGTGTGGAAGTTGCCCACGATCGTGCTCGTGACCGACAACAACGTCGCGATCTCGACCAAGCCCGAGGAAGGCCGCGGCATCGTGGACTTCGAGTCGTACACCCGCGGGTTCGGGCTCGAGTTCTTCACCTGTGACGGGCGCGACCTGTTCGACGTGTACGACACCACGGTGGCGGCGGCGACCTACGTGCGCGACCACCAGCGCGGCGCGCTGATCCACGTGAAGAACCTCCCCCGGTTCAACGGCCACTCGTCCGCGGCCGACGTGACGTTCGACCTCGGCCAGGAAGACCCGCTGGTCAAGCTCGGCGAGCTGCTCACCGCGCGCGGGATTCTGGGCGAGGGGCAGGCGCTCGCGCGCACCCCGGGCACCGGCCGCGACTTCTTCGCCCACCACGAGCTCGGCCAGGTGATGGGCGCCGAGGACGACAAGATCCGCGCGATCCTCGACCAGGTGCGCAGCGAGCCGCACCCCGACCCGGCCACGGTGACCGACCACGTGTACGCGCCGTTCCCGGACCGGTCCGAGACCGCGCCGGGACCCGGCACCACCAACGTCACCTACGCCGGCGCGATCCGCAGCGCGCTCGCGAAGCTGATGGAGCGAAAGAACGGGTTCATCCTGGGCCAAGACGTGGGGCGGCTCGGCGGGGTGATGACCGCCACCGCGGGGCTGCAGAGCCGGTTCCCGAGCCGGGTGGTCGACAGCCCGCTCAACGAGCCGCTGATCGTCGGCGCTTCGACCGGGTTCGCGCTGCACCACGACCTGATGGCGCTGCCCGAGATCCAGTTCGGCGACTACAGCCTCAACGCGTTCCACTGGCTGGTGTACCTGGGCACGCTGCGGTGGACGAACCTCGGCACCACCTGGGCGAAGCTGCTGCTCCGGATGCCGACCGACCCGTTCGGCGGGGGCGCGGTGTACCACTCGATGTCGGTCGACGGGTACTTCGCGCCGATCCCGGGCCTGGTGGTGGTGATGCCGTCCACGAGCTTCGACGCCCACGGGCTGATGATGACCGCCGGTGAGTACGACGGGCCCGTGGTGTGCCTCGAGCCGAAGTGGATGTACCGCCAGACGCTCGGCCCGGCGTTCCCCGGAGAGCCCACCGACCCCGAGGCGATCGCGAACCTGAAGAAGGCGATCATGCGGGCCGACGTGCCCGACCTGCCCGACGTGTACGTGCCGTTCGGCAAGGCGGCGATCCGTCGCCCGGGCAAGGACCTCACGATCGTGTCGTGGGGCCGCGCCGCGTGGACGTCGGTGGCGGCGGCCGAATCGCTCGCGCAGCACGGGATCGACGCCGAGGTGATCGACCTGCGCACGCTGGTCCCGCCGGACCTCGAGACGGTTCGCGCCTCGGTCGCGCGCACGGGCCGGCTGATCGTCGCCGCCGAGGACCGGTCGTTCGCCGGGTTCGTGCGGTCGATCCAGGGGCACCTGGTGGAGATGTTCCCCGGGCTCCCGACCCGCGCGCTCGGGCAGAAGAACGTGCCCGGCGTGGCCCAGTCGCTGGTGCTCGAGGACGCCACGGTGCTCACGGCCGAGCAGATCGAGGTGGCGGCGAAGGAGCTCCTGGCGGTGCGGGTCGCGGGCGGTACCACCCCGATGTGGATCCCGCCGCGGTACTTCGTGTCCTGAGCCCCCGCTCCGAGGGGTGTGGACCCTCACTGCAGCCCGCGCCGTGGTCGATCCGGCAGGTCGCCGGCGATCGTCGGCCGCCTCGCGGCGGACTGCGGATCGAAGATCCGCTGCGGCTTAGGGGTCGCCCGCGCGTGAGTCCTCACGCCGCGGGTCCTGATCCGAAGCGCTGCTCGAGCATGGCGCGTACGCGGCCTGCCTTCTCCAGCCCGTCTCGATCGGGGTCGGACGACAACTACACGGGGGCGCCCCGGCGCCGGCCCCTCTGCGCTCTCCCCGCGCCCTGCGCGATCCTGTTCGTCCAGACCGTTGACGAGGCGCTCGTAGCCTCGATCAGCACGGGTGCTCCGAAGTTGACGAGCAGGCCGAGCAGCCCCGACAAGCGGAGGTACGTGAGGACTACACGCTCTCGTCGATCGGCGACGGAAAATCCAGGGCGGCACATGACGTTTCGCGCCGAGATCGCCGAGAGCGCAGAGATGCGGCACAGGGCCCAGCTATCAGGGCGCGTCCCGTGTACGTCCAACGATGCGGGTGAGGGAGCGTCTCGTTGAACCCGTACCCACCCGCTGCCCGCCCCCGGAGTCCGGTCGGCGGCCTCGGGCAGCGGCACACGGGCCCCCGGCACCGGAACCGGGGAACCGGCTCCACGACGGTGCGGGTCAGTACGAGATCTTCCCTTCCTTCTTGCGGGCGTCGAGCTTGTCGAGCGCGGCCTTCGCTTCCTTGTTCCCGTCGAGCTTCACCGAGGCCTGGTAGTTCTCGACCGCCTTCGGGTACTGCTCCTGCCGGGCGTACACCTGCCCGAGGCGGTAGTGCCCGAGCGAGCGCTGGTACTGCTCGAGGTACTCCGCCTTCAGGAACGTGGTGAGCTCGGCCTGCGCGCGCGGCATGTCCGAGCCCTGCCGCAGCAGGGCCCAGCCGCGCAGGTAGTGCACCCGGCTGTTGGTCGCGTCGACCGTCGTCACCCGGTCGAGCACCTCGAGCGCCTCCGGGAACTTCCGGTCGTACACGTAGATCTGGGCGCAGATCAGGTTGTTCACGACGTTGTCGGGGTAGTAGCGGCGGTTGCGCGAGCACGCGATCGTCGCCCGCCGGTAGTCGTGCTCCTCGATCCAGGTGAACGCGAGCGCGAAGCTCGCGAGCGGGCGCATGAAGATCCCCTGGTCCTGCACCAGGGTCATCTGCTCGATCCCCTCGGGGCGGTGGTCACCGAAGTCGGGCAGCATCTTGCTGCTCATCGTGACCACGGTGCGCCAGTAGTTGTACATCCCGTCGGCGAGCTTCAGGTCGACGAAGTCGGGTGCTGCGGCCCGGCACTTCTCGATCTGGTCGATCGCCTGGAACGCCAGCTGCAACGCCGACACGTAGCTCGCCTGGCGCATCGTGTGGATGCTCTCGATCCCGGTGATCGCGGCCATCGCCAGGTGGTCCCACGCCTCGGTGCCCGGCACGTCGAGCGCGGCCGCGACGTCCTTCTTCGCCTGCTTCGAGCTCGTCCAGTACTGCTTGTCGTACCGGAAGTCGAAGTTCTCGAGCATCAGCGCCTGCCACACGAGGGTGTCGCCGATCGCGCGCACGGCGGTGCCCGGGAACGCGACCTCGAGCTTCGCGAAGTGGTCGCGCGCGTCGGTGTACTTGCGCAGGTACAGGAACTCGAGCCCCTGCTGAACCCCGTACACGAACGCGGGGTCGAGCTGGAGGTACTTCGCGCCGAGGTACGTGCCGTGGGGGTACGGCAGATCCTTGTACTCCTGGTAGTTCGCGGCGTCGGGCAGCTCGAACCCGGGCGCGGCGGCGGACCGCGGCTCGCGAGGCAACGGCGGGGGGGACTTCCCGGTGAAGCTCGGCGGCGGCTCCTCCTCGTCCGCCGGAGCGGGAGCGGGCGCCGTCCCTGCCGCCGGGGCCGGGGCCGGAGCGGGCACCGGGGTCGGCTCGGCCGCCAGCGCGCCCATCAGCAACAGCGAGTGCAACGTCACGGGGTCCTCCGCAGCTTCCGAAACACCCGATCGACCAGATCGGCTTCCAGCTTCAGCCCGTACAGCCGGTTCATCTCTTGGATGCCCGTCGGGCTCGTGACGTTGATCTCGGTGAGGAAGCTCCCGATCACGTCGATCCCCACGAAGATCATGCCCGATTCTCGGAGCGCCGGCCCGATCGCGTCACAGATCTCGCGGTCGCGCGGGGTCAGGTCACACGCCACGACCTCCCCTCCGGCGTGCATGTTGGCGCGGAAGTCGAGCGGCTGCGGGACGCGCAACATCGCGCCCACGGGCTCACCGTCGAACAACAGGATCCGCTTGTCGCCCTGCTCGACCTCGGGGACGAACGCCTGGGCGATCACGAACCGCCGCCCTTCCCCCGACAACGTCTCGGCGATCGAACCGAGGTTGCGGTCGGACGGGTCGGTCACGAACACGCCGCGGCCTCCGTTGCCGTCCCACGGCTTGAGCACCGACCGACCCGCGCGGGCGCGCACGAACGCCTTGAGCCGCCCCACGTCGTTGGTCACGAGGGTCTCGGGCTGGAGCTCCGGCCATCGCTCCAACACCCACATCTTCTCGGAGAACCGCACGAGGCCGGTCGGGTCGTTGAACACCGCCGTCCCGGCCTGGGCCAACAGGTACGCGGCGAACACGTAGTCCATGTCGAACGGCGGATCCTTGCGCATCCACACCACGTCGAACCCGGACAGCGGCAGGTCCTCGGGGTCGGACGGGTGAAAGTGCGGCGCCGCAGCGGTGGTCGGCACCCACCGGATCCGCGCGTGGGCCCGCCCCGACACGGTGTACAGGTCGGACGGCGTACACATCGCCACCGGCCACCCGCGGTCGGTGCACTCCCGCATGGTCACGAAGGTGGAGTCGCCGCGGACGTTGATCGACGCGAGCGGATCCATCACGAACAACGAGCGCACGCGCCCCCCCGGTCGGTAGTAACGCCCCACCCGGTCACTTGCCGATGCAGAACCGGGCGAACA
>JBEBJC010001194.1:0-2524 GCA_040080105.1 Myxococcota bacterium | reverse complement strand
CCCCCCCCCCCCCCCCCCCCCCCCCCCCCCCCCCCCCCCCCCGGTAGCAGCTGCGGCGCGTCGGCCGCGAGGATCGACTCGGTGGCGGCGAGCGCGGTCCGCTCGAGCGCGATGTGGCGGATGTCGACCGATGGCGCGCTCGGGTCGGAGCTCGACGTTGGGATCCGGCTGAACACGCGGGAGTGGCGCCTCGGCACCGAGGTCGGGGTGTTGTTCTGGGGGCAGGGGTTGGTCGGCGCCGACGATCCACACCCGGTGGCGTGGGAGCTGCGGATCGGCCGGAACCTGTGACTCGGCTGCCGGTGGTGCCGGAAGTCGCCGCCGCGAGCCCTACGGGGTCACCATCGCGGACCCCATCTCGTTGCCCGGTTGCTCCTCGTCGGTGCGGCGGAGCGCTTCGTCACCCGCTTCCCCGAGGGCGGCGGTGAGGCGGGCTATGCTTGCCCGATGCGGATCCTGTTCGTCCACGGCCTCGAGTCTCACCCCGGCGGCTCGAAGGTGCGCGCGCTGCGGGAGCAAGGGTTCGAGGTGGTCGCGCCCGATCTGCGACCGGCGCTGGCCGCGGCGCCCGATCGGGCGGAGGCGCTCGCCGGGTGTGCGGCGGCGGTCGAGGCGGCGCTCACGCCCGACCGGGCGCCCGACGTGGTGGTGGGGTCGAGCTGGGGCGGCGCGGTCACCGGCGAGCTGGTGCGGCGCGGGCGGTGGTCGGGGCCCACCGTGTTGCTCGCGCCCGCGGTGGCGAAGGCCGGGGTCGAGGTGGAGGCGATCACCGCCGCGCTGCGCGCGATGCCGGCGCCGGTGGTGGTGGTGCACGACCCGACGGACGACGTGGTCCCGTTCGCCGACAGCGTGGCCCTCGCGGGCGGGTCGGTCACGCTGCGCTCGGTGCGCGCCGGGGGCCACCGACTGATGGAGCTGGTCGATTCGGGCGCGCTCGCGGCGCTGATCCGTAGCTTGGGGTGATCACGGCGCGGCGTCGAGCGCGCTCCACCGGATCCACACCGCCCCCGCGCCGAACTCCGCCCCGTGTCCGTCCGACGGGCGGCCCACCGCCAGGTCGACCGCGCCGTCCCCGTCGAAGTCCCCGCCCGCGACCGCGGTGGAGTCGAGCCGGAGCTGACCGTCGGCGGACCACCCCCCGGGGCCGAGCAGCGGCGCCGCGAACGCCGCGTGCTCCCCGACCGCGGCGATCCACGGCCGGCCCGCCGCGTCGTGGTCCGCGAGCCACTCGACCGCGGTCGACGGGATGGTGGTCTCGATCTTCGCCCACGGGTCGGTCCCGGCGGCGGTGTACACCCACACCTCGCGCCCGGCCGCGCCGACCAGGTCGAGTCGACCGTCCCCGTCGGCGTCGCCGGCGGCCGGGTAGGACAACGGGGCGCACCACCGGGGCTCGACGAACGGGGTCGGCCCGGACCACACGCAGCCGACGGAGTCCACCCAGTCGCCGATCCCGTCACCGTCGAGGTCCGCTGCCAGGCCGGGTTCGCTGGAGGTGGTGAGCACGTCGGTCGGGGTCGCCGCTCCGAGCGGGTCCTCGAACACGGTGGTGGTGACGGTCGCCCCGGTGGTCGCGCTGACCAGCAGGTCGGTCGCTCCGTCGCCGGTCACGTCGGCTGCGGCCACCCCAACGACCCGGACCCCCAGCGTATCGAAAGACGGAGTGAACGACCGCACCGGCCGATCGTCGACGTACGCGACCAGCGCGGAGTCGCGGATCACCCACAGCTCGGGCAGGCCGTCGTCGTTCGAGTCGTGACCTTCACCTGTGCTGGACCACCGCGCTGGCGGCCACCGGGTCACCGCGGCGCCCTCCGCGTCGGTCCGGTCGCCGACCCGCGCCGTCCCGCCGGACCCGGTCAGCCAGGGTGAAGCGCCGGCCAGCACCTCGTCCACCCCGTCTCCGTCGAGATCCGCTGCGGCGACCGTGGAGCCGAGCCCGTCGTACGCGGAGCCGCGGACCTCGGTGCCGGTGGCGCCGCGGTCGCCGACACACGGTCGATCGGCGCCGTCGCAGTCCTGGTCCACGCCGTCGTCGCACCGCTCCGGCGCCCACGGCCGCACGCCGTCGTCGGTGTCGTCGCAGTCCGAGCCGTCCGCGCTCGCGCCGTCCACCGGCGTCGACGAGGTCGCCACGGGGTGGTCCGGGTCGCCGTAGCCGTCCCCGTCGGCGTCGGCGTACCACGGCGCCGGAGCTTCGAGGGGGAGCAGCGCGAAGTCGAGCGCGTAGCCGTACGGGTCCGGCGTGCCCCCCATCGTCAGCGTCCACCGGCTCGCGGTGGGGGGCGAGGCGGTGTACGCCGTGTCCGCCTCCGGCCGCCCGAGGTCGGTGGTCACGCCGTCGGTGGTGAGCCACGCCCCGTTGTAGTTGCCCTTGAAGTACGGGTTGTGGTCGAAGTCCACCGTGAGCTGGGCCCGCCGACCCGCGGGCACGGTCCAGCTCCAGATCTCGGATCGCCCGTCGAGCCCCGCGGTGAGCCCGCGGACGGTGGCCGGACCGGACGCCCGGAGGAGGGCGGTGGGG
>JBEBJC010001193.1:0-2526 GCA_040080105.1 Myxococcota bacterium | reverse complement strand
GCGTGGTGGAACCGGAGGTTCGTGCGCGAGGGCCGGGTGATCCTCCAGCAAGGCAACGCGACCGACCTGCCGTACCCCGACCCGGTGTTCCACGCGGCGGTGGCGATCGACACCGCCCCGTTCTGGCCCGACCTGCCGCGCGGGCTCGCAGAGCTGCACCGGGTGCTGCGCCCGTCGGGGCGGGTGGTGGTCGTGGTGCAGCCGCGCGACGACCACGACGCGGACTGGTGGCGGGAGCGGCTGGTGCGCGGGCTGGTGGAGGCGGGGTTCTCCGAGGTCAACGGGCTGGTGGGGCCGAACGGCGCGGCCGGCGCGTTCGGGCGAAAGCCGCGGTAGTCTGCCCCGACCTCCGCACGACAGCCCGTTCGTTCCTGGGGTGGACGGGGCGCACCAGAACCGCTTCGTCGACGACTTGGAGGTGGAGGCAACGGTCGGTCCAGTCCCGGACCTGAACCCATTGTCGGTCCTCGGACTCCGTCCGGCGGAATCCCTACCGCAAGATCCGCTTCGCCCTGTGGATCCCGTCGACCAGGCGATCCAGGTCCGCCCGGGTGGTGTAGCACCCGAGCGACGCGCGCACCGTGCCGGACACCCCCATCCGGCGCATCGCCGGCTCGGCGCAGTGGTGCCCGGTGCGCACCGCGATCCCCTGCTCGTCGAGCAGGGTGGCCAGGTCCTGCGGGTGCGCGCCGTCGAGCACGAACGACAAGATCGACGCCTTCACCGGCGACGTGCCCACGAGCCGCAGCCCGGGGATCTCCGACAGCCGCGCCGTCCCGTACGCGAGCAGCTCCTGCTCGTACGCCGCCACCGCCGCCCGATCGAGCCCGCGCAGCCAGTCACACGCCACCCCGAGCCCGATCGCCTCGGCGATCGCGGGGGTGCCGGCCTCGAACCGAGCCGGGGGCTCGGCCCAGGTCGAGGCCTCGAGGGTGACCGACTTGATCATCTCGCCGCCGCCCTGCCACGGCGGCAGCTCGGCCCACCGCTCCGCCTTGCCCCACACCGCACCGATGCCGGTCGGCCCGTACACCTTGTGGCCCGAGAACGCGTAGAAGTCGGCGCCGAGCTCGGCCATCTCGAGCGGCAGGTGCACCGCCCCCTGCGCGCCGTCGACCACCAGCACCGCGCCGACCTCGCGCACCGCGGGCGCGAGCCGCGCGATCGGGAAGATCGAGCCGAGCGCGTTGCTCACGTGGGTCAACGACACGATCTTCGTGCGCGGGCCGAGTCGGTCGTAGAACGCGTCCACGTCGAGCGAGCCGTCGTCGAGCACCGGCGCCGGGCGCAGCTTCGCGCCGGTCCGGGCGGCGAGCATCTGCCACGGGACGAGGTTGCTGTGGTGCTCGATCTCGGACACTACGATCTCGTCGCCCGGGCCCACCCTCGCCCCGAGCGTGTACGCGAGCAGGTTGATCGCCTCGGTGGTGCCGCGGGTGAACACGATCTCGGACGCCGACTCGGCCCCCACGAACGCGGCCACCGACTCGCGCGCCTGCTCGTACCGCACGGTCGCGGCGGCGGACAGCGCGTAGATCCCGCGGTGGACGTTCGCGTGCTCGTGCCGCAAGTAGTGGTCCAGCGCGTCGAGCACCACGACCGGCTTCTGCGCCGACGCCGCGCTGTCGAGGTACACGAGCTCCGCAGGGGCGAGGATCGGGAACTGCGCCCGCACCGCCTCCACGTCGTACGGAGGGTACACGGTCACGGCGCCAACCAGCTGGCGACCCGCTCCCGCAGCTCGTCGTGCACCGACCCGGACGGCGCCGCGTCGATCACCTCGGCCGCGAACGCAGCGGTGAGCAGCCCGCGCGCGGCGGCGGCGTCGAGCCCGCGCTGCTGCAGGTAGAACAGCGACTCGGGGTCGAGCGACCCCACCGCGGCGCCGTGGGCGCACTTCACGTCGTCGGCGTCGATCTCGAGCTGCGGGCGCGCGTTCGCGACCGCGTCGTCGGACAACAGCAGCGCCCGGTGCACCTGCGACGAGTCGGTGCCGGCGGCGCCGGGCCGCACCACCACCTTCCCGGTGAACACCCCGCGCGACTTGCCGTCGAGCAGCGACCGGAACACCTGCCGGCTGGTGCAGTGGGGGGCCGCGTGGTCCACGGTGACGTGGTGATCGGCGTGCTCGGCCCCCCGCAGCGCGAGCAGCCCGTACAGCTCGGCGGTGGCCCCTCGCCCGGCGAGCCGCACGGTGGGCTCGATCCGGGTGGCACCTCCGCCCAGGACCACGCTCACCAGCCGGTACGACGCGCCGGCGGCGAGCTCGACCCCGATCGCGCCGTGGTGTGCGCCGTCACCGTCGACGATCCGCACGTGCACGAGCTCGGCGTGCTCCCCGAGCGTGACCTCGAGCCCGGCGGTGCCGAGGCCCGAGCCGTGGTGCCGCTCGACCACGAACAGCTTCGTGTAGGCCCCGAGCTCGATCACGTGGCGGACCGCGCCGCCCGCACGGTGATCGAGCGCGAGCACGTGCTCGCCGCCCTGGTGGTGGACGTACACCCCGTCGGTCGCGAGCGCGAGGTT